>NZ_JAUBUI010000182.1:0-2886 GCF_036705385.1 Microcoleus sp. B3-A4
GTTAATGAACCCTAAACATTTAAAAAATTGGTTTACTCATTGCTGCTACTGTACCTCATAACAGCGGGAACCGCTGTAACTAGAATCAAGGACATAGCCCTCCTACCCCTCTGAAAAAATGGTAGTTTAGTGCGCCTGAGTCTCATTAGTTCAGTAACAATGTCTTGACAAAATTCCATGCCAACTACCCAGGATTGACCATATAATCCTATCCAAAAACTACTGTGTCGCCTGATTGAACGTCCCCACTCCGTTAACCTACCCACATATTTTTGAATTCCCATATTCTTGATTTTTTGCCCTTGGAGGAGAGCACAACTATAGGCAAGGGCTATCAATAATATCAAACTGTTTAAACGCTGATTATTAGCGTGGCTCTTCTCTAAATTATAACCACCAGTCTTACAATCTTTAAACATTGCCTCAATGCCACTCCGACATTTACAAGTATCAATCGACTGCTTTAACTCGCCTAAATTACTCAAAAGATACCAACCTCCCTCCTCCTCTTTTCACCGATATTTGCGGATCCAATAAGCAGCAATATCAAAACTTCCAAATCCTTTTTGTTTGGTAACTTTTACATCAGACAAATAAAAGCTTTTCTCTGGCAATAAACCCATCTCAGACAAGTGGAGGTAATCAGAATAGTTTTCTTGTATGTAGCGCCCTTGTTTTACCCTAAGAATAAACTTCACTTTCTTCTGACAGAGCCAGTATGCCAGCTTGACGCTACCAAATTCCCGATCGCCTAAAATGTAATTTTATAATCTGACAGTAACTCTAAAACAGGAGTAATTAAAGCTTGTTGTTCGCAGATATTACTACTTCCTTTCTTATCTGGCAGTAGCCAGTATAAGGGAATACTCCTTTTTTGCAAAACCAGACGAGCGCATAAATACATTTTGCTCTCGCCATTGCGTGCGATATAGCCTTTCTCGGAAAGATGAGGTATAATGTTACTGACCCTCACTCAGGAGGATAAAGCAGAGAATATCAGATCAAACGAACTATAATTACATGGCTCCGTAAAGCCTCGCTTGCGATAGCATACATAATAGCATTTTTTTGACAGCACGATCTGCTTGACTCACAAAAAGTAAATTTGTACTCCTCTTCATACATTGTTAAAAATGAAAGCTTATTCGATTGATTTTAGGCAAAAAATCCTTGATACTTATCATACTGAACCGATTTCACAAAAAGCAATAGCTAAGCGCTTTTCTGTAGCCCGCTCGTTTTGTACAAAAATTGCTTAAACAATATCGTTAAACAAAAAACATTACTCCGAGAACTGACCGATGTGGAGTCAAAGGCAAACTGAATGCAGAGCAACTACTCATATTGGCTCAATTGATTGAAGTAAACAATGATGCAACTCTTGAAGAACTTCGTTATTTACTTTATGAGAAAATTGGATTTTCCGTTAGTAGAGCAACAAGAGCAAGAATGATAAAACTCTTAGATATTACTGTCAAAAAAAACTCTGTTCCCTTCAGGCAAAGGCACCGACCGAGTTCAACTCCTACGGTGTGAGTTCTGGGAAAAAATTAAAGAGATTAGTTTAAAAGACTTAATATTCATTGACGAATCGGGAGTTAATTTGGCAATGGTTAGGTTATATGCCAGAGCTTTAAAAGGTCAAAGAGCCAAGGGGCCAAAACCAACTAAACGTGGCAAAAATGTCTCAATAATTGGAGCGATGTCAGTCAATAAAATTTTGACCTCGGTTAATTTAATAGGCGGAACTGATGCAATTACATTTGAAGCTTTTGTTATCAGGAAACTTGTGCCAAAACTCTGGAAAGGGGCTTGTGTAGTGATGGATAATTGTCCCATTCACTTGGGAGAAGAAGTGAAAAAAGCTATCGAAAAAAAAGGGGCAAGATTAATATACTTATCACCTTACTCACCAGATTTTTCACCAATTGAAAATCTGTGGTCAAAACTTAAAATCATTCTCCGTTCTATCAAGACTACTAATTATCAAGAATTAGCAAAAGCCATAGATTTTGCGTTCGGTCAAGTTACATCGTCAAATATTTTTAACTGGTTTACACACTGCTGTTATTGTACCTCATCTTTCTGAGAAAGGCTATATATCGCCACTTTCAAAGGTTTAGACTTTTTAAACTTTGCTTGTAAGATTTTTTTTACGAGCGGGAACCATAAACTTTCAATGTTCAGGCTATCTAATTTCAAAAATCTTTGCAAGCTGCGTCTTCGGCTCTCAAATTGAATCGGATAAGGCATCAAGGTTGCCAGTAATTCGATACTAACTTGTTTTTGGCTTTGCAACAGATATACCAGGATTTTTAGAGTCAGGTATTCTGTCGATTTGAGTTTTTTTTCGAGATGGCTCTGGTAAAATAGAGGTAACATAATTTCTAGATGGGGCAACTTAAAAATTTACACCCCATCTTTTTTTAGCCTAAGTCACGCAGATCCGCCACAGATGGGGCTTTTGACCTGACGGGGTGACAACGCGGCTGAAACCTTTATGGGCAAAGCGTTAAGGCTCTCAAACCTCCAAAAAGATATCAGCGATTATTCCTGGGCTTATTGACAATTATGATAGTAGCGATCGCCGCCGCTCCTTATCCTCCGTTATCTACCCCCGAAAAAGTCGTGATCGCACACACATATCTTTTTGGAGGCAGATCAACTCAAACCCTTGTCTAATATGTCTTTCAACTTGCTTGTCACCCCGTCAGAACCGATCCTATACAAACAAAGTCCGACAGGGTATTAATTTCCTGTCGGACTTTCTCAAAAACCCGGTTACTTCGCTAATTTTTACGATTTGGATTGATATCATGTCCGGTAGTACAACCATAGTAAAATAGCTAAGTATACCCTTTGTAAAAAGCATCCTATCTAACCAAT
>NZ_JAUBUI010000056.1:0-43517 GCF_036705385.1 Microcoleus sp. B3-A4
TCGCTTCTGTGATTTATTGCGTAAGCGTTGCTTGCCGTAGGCGTCGCATCCCTCTTTAAAAACTGTCCGGAGTATTGGTATATGCTAAAAAAAAGTAATAACGAATCTTCAAAATTATCTCGTAAATCTGCCACTTGGTCTGCGGTTTGTTTGTTCCGATTCTGTCAGTCCCAAATCTTCATCTTCCCTACCTAGTGACAGAAATTAGATGCCGATTAAAGGAGTTACGGCTTCGTTCCAAATGGCGTAACTTTGGCGCAAGTCTCTGTCTCGGTAAACTCTCAAAACTTCGACAATTAAATACCAATCGGGTGTTTTGTACCAATTGGGGTGATTGGATTCGTAGTAGAGATTTATACCGCTGGCAGAGAATACGCGATCGGCTAGATAATTAGGGAGAAATCAGCGATCGCACAACTTTTGTGATTGCCCGAGTGATATTCATCAGGTAAGCCTGGGTGCTCCGGGTCTTCACTTGGTAGAGCGTACATCGTCGGCAGCACTTTTGTTTGCGTTGGCTGCGACTCTGGTATGTACATTTTTATACAATTATCCCTGCCATATGTTAAGGAGATTCAGGCGGTACGGTAATTGTTACATTATAACGCGATGTGATTTGTTGCGGCAGAAATTCGGTATCCTTTGCACCGGAAATTTTTGCTAAATAATTTTTGCTAAATAACGATCGCCCACTGCTTTTCTTAATAAATATTCTCACCTGGCTCTGACGGTTGGTTTGAGATTTTTTTGGATAGTTATAAGGTATTTTATTATGTAATGCCGGCAACATTTTTAAGTGCGAACACTCAGGTTTTTGAGTCGGGTGGTACGCCTAATTCGAGCGAGAAAAGGAGATGACGACGGGCAGTAAGAAGATGTTGACATACACGAGTTATTTGTGGTATGTTAGGCTGAATAATTTATTATACATTGGTAACACAATATCTGCGACACAATTCTTGGTGGCTCTGCCAACTTTTTGGCGATCGCAGAAGGCGTTTTGGGTCAACGGTTAGACGGCTATACCCGGACTCAATTAAGACTTTGTTAGTATCTTGAGTGTTTACATCTACTGATTTTGAGGTAACAAACAATGAAAGATTTAATAATGGGCTATGCAACAAACTGTAAATTCGATGATTTCTACAGGTTCGTTGCATCAACTCGTGAGCATTGCGATCCAGATAAAGTTGATATTGTTGTGTTTATTAATGCCTTAGGGGATGAGTTCGCAAAGGTAGCTCTAGAAAAAAATATCACCCTTATACCAGTTGAAAATGTATGGAAGTGGGTTACTAGCTCAAAAATCCTAAATCTCATCTATCACGCAAAGATGGTGGGACTGCAAGCTTTAATTAGACTAACTTCAGGCTCTAACCGTACCTACTTAGAGGAGGATTATAGGAGTACGGTTGCCAATTGGATTCATCCACTAGCAGGTCGGTGGATTACTTACCATACATTCCTTAAGGTTAACTCCAGTTATCGAATGGTTATGACTTCAGATGTGCGTGATGTGGTTTTCCAAGCTTCTCCTTTCGAGGACTTAGACTCTAGTAAGCTTCACGTTTTTGAAGAAGCAGGTATTTATTTTGGACCGCCCACTCCCGAAAATGTAGATAGTGAATGGGTGAATACTGTTTATGGAAAAACAATTCTTGAAAAACTGTTGGGAAAACCTATACTCTGTGCAGGGACAGTATTAGGAGGAAACCATCTCATGATGCAATTAATTGAATTAATGGTGGTGGAGGCTCTACGCCATCGTCGTAAGCCTCTAGATCAAGCAATGTTCAATAAGGTGATTAACTATGAATTTCCCAGTAACCAAACGGTGAAACATAATTTGAAGAGTGGTGCCGTCCTCACACTGTGTGGAGATCATGAGAGATGTTGGGATATTCAGGATGACAAAGTGATGGTTGACGATCGCCTTGTTCCTGTTATACATATGTACGATCGCGATTCTCGGACTAAGGAATTATTTCTCAGCAAGATTCCAAGTCCGCAGAAGTAACCTGTAACCGGATTTGTTTAGGAATTATGTAACTGGCTTACCTTAATCGGACTCTGCGATTTTCTCGCGTCTGGCTTTAAACCCCGTGAACGGTTACATCCGTGGTGTTCTAGTCGATGAAATTCTGTAATCGCTTCGGAAGTTGAGTTAAACTTCCCCGGAGGGGGAAGTTTAGCTTAAAAAGGGAAACGTTAAGAACATTCCGCTTCCGTTTTTCTATAACGCCTTGGTTTTACACTATAAATCCTGCCTTCTCTCAGACTTGGCGACGGCACACCATTCTTGAAATAACACCGATCGCCCTCAACTCCCGGCCTCACCAAAGTAAAAACCTGACATTGTTCATCAAACACATGGATTTGTTTGCAAAGATCCGGGTCGGGTTGGCTAATGTACATATTGCTATAACCAGCGCCGATTCTGTCAGTATTTAACTCTAAATTCCACCTTGCCAACACCCACTAGCTGCGGCACAACAGTTTTAGCTTCTGCACCAATCATCCCCAAAGCAGAGGCTGCACTACTAGGCACATTTGGATAGGAGTCTTTAAGCAAAAGAATTAGCTGCGGCAGTGCAGTTTAAGCTTTTGCACGGATTTTATTCAAAGCAGAGGCTGCACTACTACGCACATTTACATGGGAGTCTTTAAGCAGGGAAATTAGCTGTGACTGTGCAGTTTTAGCTTCTGCACCGAAACTTCCCAAAGCAGAGGCTGCACTGCTACGCACTGTTACATCTGAGTCTTGAAGCAGGGGAATTAGCTGTGGCACAGCAGTTTTAGCTTCTGCACGCATCCTTGCCAAAGCATAGTCTGCACGGCTACGCACCTTTGCATCGGAGTCTTTCAGCAACAGAATTAGCTGCGGCAGTGCAGTTTTAGCTTCTGCGCCCATCCTTGCCAAAGCATTGGCTGCACGGCTACGCACAGTTGCATCGGAGTCTTTGAGCAACAGAATTAGGTGTGGCACAGCAGTTTTAGCTTCTGCACCCATTCTTCCCAAAGCATAGTCAGCACGGCTACGCACAGTTGCATCGGAGTCTTTCAGCAACAGAATTAGCTGCGGCAGTGCAGTTTTAGCTTCTGCACCAACCGGCACATCTGAGTCTTTCAAGGTTTTGACAAAGGCAGGAATAGCAGGAAGACCGATTTGTCTTAGAACCTCAGCCGCACTCTGACCGACTGACAAATTCTGATCCTGCAAAGCTTCTATCCAATCAGGGATGGCTGGTTCACCTATTTTTCGTAACAGCTTAATAGCTGGATCAAGTGCCGTTTCATCGTTACTCTTTAACTTCTCGGTGAGGGAGGCAATCTGTTTGGGATTAGCTGTGGGTTCGTCCTTAATTCCAGCCGCATCATTGCGAGTCAACAGCAAAGACGATGTGAAAGATAGAAACGAGAGGGCAATTACGCCAACTAATCTTTGTCGGTAGTGCTTCGTCATGGGCCAGAATCCTTGTATTTGATGAGCCGTCTCAGCCATTTGAATAATTGTGTATACATTCTCATCAAAATGTTTCAGGACTCCGGGCGATCTAAATTTGTGCTTGTCTGTGGTGAAATCGATCGCCCTAAATACTGCTTGAAAAGGGGGACTTTAAGACCATTCCGGTTTTCCCCCTAAAAAACAATTCTTTACGTGTAACTCTTGCTGGGAATTTCAATATATGAATCCGGCATCTCATTCTGTTGATGAATAGCAAAGAAACGGCGCTCAATTTCTTTAAGAACTGCTGCATCATAATAAATCATGCCACAATCCATACAAATCTCAACAGGCGTGTTAGGAACTAGCAAATATTTACCTTGATGACTGTAAAGGTAATTAATTTTACGTTCCTCATAACGGTTGCTACCGCAGGTATTACATCGGATTTCTCGCATGGGTCTATCCTCTATCTCTAGGGTTAATAAAATTGGGGAGACTGGGAATATATACAGTTATAATTGCTACTCTTTCACCGCGCCAACCACAGACTATATGAATAGGAATTTCACCGGCATAACCTAATATTAGACAACTTTCACCTCGACCAGTGTTAGGATATTGCTCAAGGATCTCTCCGTTGAGTAAAGCTTCCTCAACCTGAGTAAAGGTTAACTCATCAGCCTGACGCTCGATATCTCCATGATTTGTGTAAACATACAGATTTTGGCGAACTCTTGCTTGAATTTCCTCTACTTTCATTTATACTTAAGTCTAAGGCATAATTAGATAATCACTATTTTATCATATTTGATGATTTCAGAACCCCTTACCCTCTCAACCAGCAATCCTGTTTTAGCAGCCAAAGGATTAACTCGTCGTTTTGGTGGTTTAATTGCTGTAAACAACGTATCTTTTACAGTTGAAAAACACGAAATTTTTGGATTAATCGGCCCTAACGGCGCGGGCAAGACAACTCTATTTAATCTAATGACTGGACTGATACCTGCTTCTAGCGGCAACCTGATTTATCAAAATGAAAATATTTCCCAATTGAAGCCTTATCAAATTGCTAATAAAGGTATTGCCAGAACTTTTCAAAATATCCGGTTGTTTGGGGAACTTTCTGCCCTAGAAAATGTCGCGATCGCCCGACACATCCACAGTCGATCGGGCAATCCAGTTTTATCGGTGCTGGCGGGGATTTTCGGCTTGCCAGCCTCTAATGCAATGGAACGCAAAACCCAGCGAAAAGCCTTAGAATTGTTGGATTTAGTCGGATTGGGCGATCGCGCGGGCGAACAAGCCAAAAACTTGGCCTACGGCGACCAGAGGCGCTTAGAAATTGCCCGCGCTTTAGCCTTAGAACCGCAAATACTTTTGTTAGATGAACCAGCAGCAGGGATGAATCCCAGTGAAAAGCACAAATTAAGCGAATTTATCCGAGAAGTACGCCAACAATTCAATTTAACTGTAATATTGATCGAGCATCATGTACCGCTAGTTATGGGGTTGTGCGATCGAATTGCTGTCTTGCATTTCGGTCAGCTTATTGCTTTGGGAGAACCTGCTGTTGTGAGGAATGACCCGGCGGTAATTGAGGCTTATTTGGGAGATGAAACGTAGAAATTGTAAATGTTTCCCCGGCTCGGGCGGGGAATCGACATCTACAGGCTCGGCCTCGTTTGGTAACAGGAAAAATCGAGACCGAGCCTCTGGTTCTGCGTTACCAGACAGAGCGGGGGAGCGAGTAAGATTAATAGTTATTGTTAAATGTATCTCCCAGTCGTATTAAGAGGACTTCAGCTATGAGCCAGGCGTTGAAACCTCTGGCGGACTCGCGAACTAACCGACTAGCGAACTGCGGGAAAAGAGAGAAAATTTTATCAAAAATCAAGTCACACAAAATGCAACACAGCTCACCCAAAACCACCCAAAACATCCTCTTAGAACTCAAAAAGGTTTCTGTAAATTATGGCGGAATTCAAGCCATACAAAATATTAATCTCACGATTAATGCAGGCGAGGTTGTCAGTCTCATCGGCGCTAATGGTGCGGGCAAAAGTACCACACTCAGGGCTATTTCTAAAATAGTTAATTTGCGACAAGGAGAAATTATTTATAGCGGGCGCGATATTAGCCGCCGCCGAGCTCACGAAGTTGTGAAATTGGGAATCGCCCACAGTCCTGAAGGGAGGCGCGTTTTGGCGCAGCAAACAGTGTTGACTAACTTGGAATTGGGGGCCTATATTCGATCGGACTCAGCGGCCGTAAAAGCCGATTTAGAGCGCCAATTGGAGATATTTCCGCGCCTAGCAGAAAGGCGCCGCCAGCTAGCAGGAACTCTCAGCGGCGGGGAACAGCAAATGCTGGCGATCGCCCGCGCTCTGATGAGTCGCCCGAAGCTGCTATTATTAGACGAGCCTAGTTTAGGCTTAGCACCTGCGATCGTCAAAGAAATTTTTGCAATTATTCAAAACCTGCGCTCCACAGGCGTTACAATCCTCTTAGTCGAACAAAACGCCAGTTTAGCACTGCAAATTGCCGATCGGGGTTACGTACTAGAAGCTGGTAATATTACCCTCACAGGTATAGGAGCGGATTTGCTAAACGACGAGCGAGTCAGGAGCGCATATTTAGGATGACTTGGTTAATTTTTGGAATTTTGAGCGCTTTCTTTGAAGCCGTCAAAGACGTTTTTGGCAAACAAAACCTCAAAAAAAGTGACGAATATGTCGTCGCTTGGTCTTTCTCATTTTTTTCAGTCATCTTTTTGATTCCCTGGGTATTTTATACAGGAATTCCGACCTTAAACTCTCAATTTTGGCTCGCCCTATTAATCGGAGGTAGCATCAACGCTGTCACAGCCCTCCTCTACATCAAAGCCATCAAACTATCAGATTTATCCCTGACACTACCGATGGTAGCTTTGACACCATTATTCATGTTGGTAACTTCACCGTTAATTGTCGGTGAATATCCCAAATTATTTGATTATATTGGCATTTTACTAATCGTAGCAGGCTCTTATTTATTAAATATCAAAGAGAAATCCAAAGGATATTTAGCCCCATTCAAAGCACTGCTGAATGAACCAGGGCCCAAATTGATGTTAATCGTCGCATTACTATGGAGTATTGCCGCAAATTGTGACAAAATAGGAGTTACCAATTCCTACCCTATTTTTTGGGTATTCTCTTTGTTTGGTACAATGAGTGTTTTGCTACTGCCAGTTTTATTGCACAAAACCCCAAATCCAGGGCGACAAATTCTCAAACAATTACCAATGCTAGCTGCTATGGGGTTTATCAATGCTACTGGAATAATTTTTCAAATGCAAGCTTTGACATTAACTTTCGTAGTGCGAGTGATCGCGATTAAGCGTACTAGCGTGTTAATGGGTGTATTGTTCGGTCATTTCATTTTTAAGGAAAAAGATATTCAAGAAAGATTATTAGGGGCCGGAATCATGATTTTGGGAGTTTTATTTATCAGTTTATAGGTTGAGACTTGCGGAACTTTGACGCTCATTCTCCCCCCGAATGTAGGGGCGGTGCCCCCGTGCTCGCCCTCTCTCGGTTGGGCGGGGATGTCGGGGTTGGAAACAAGCCCTAGCCTCTATTTATGTATAAGTCATGTTATAGTAAGGGCGATCGCACTTTCTGTCACTATTTATTAAGATAAAAAAAATTAATGCACAAAATAGCCGCCACACCCGGAGGTTGGAACCCTCAAGCAGAAGGAGTAATTTTTATTCAGCAAACCCCAGCACCAATAGTATTTATTAGTGCTGCTGACACCGACATTCAAACTCTTGCAGCCGCCGCCTCCAAAATGCCGGCAAAATTTCCCAAAGTGCGCGCAGTAAACCTGCTTCAGTTGCAGCAACAACTAACAATTGATACTTATGCCGAGGAAGTTTTAGAAAGCGCAGAGGTCATAATCTTAAGACTTTTAGGAGGGCGTTCTTATTGGTCTTACGGGTTAGAAATCCTGCGAGAAACTGTGCAAAAAACTAACGCCTCACTGATTGTAATGCCGGGAGAAGACAGTCCCGATCCCGATTTAATCAGCCATTCCAATGTATCGCTATCAGGAGTAAATCAACTGTGGCGCTATTTCACCGAAGGTGGAGTCCAAAACTTTGTTAACGCACTAAAATTTGCCGCCGATACTTGCCTAAAAACTGCTTATAGTCCGCCCCTACCTCAAACAGTTTCCCGCGTCGGGATTTATGATTGGAAAAAACCAATTGAATCGTCTCCAACTTGCGGACACGGAGACATTACTTCTACATCTAAAGTCGGAATTTTATTTTATCGTGCTCATTACTTATCAGGAAACTTAGCACCAATTGATGCACTTTGTCAAGCTCTATCTGAGCGAAATTTAGTCCCTGTTCCCGTCTTTGTGTCTTCTCTGCGGGAACCAGATTTGCAAATAGAATTGCTGGAGTATTTTCAACCTAAAGAATCCGAACCAATTCAATTATTGCTCAACACCACAAGTTTTGCAGTCTCCGGTTTCAGCAGTCAAGAACCGGAACAAAATAGCTTAAAATCCTTAGACGTTCCCGTATTGCAAGCAATCTTCAGCGGCGGCGGTTTGGAACAGTGGGAAACTGAATTACAAGGACTTTCGCCCCGCGATGTGGCGATGAATGTAGCATTGCCGGAAGTAGACGGAAAAATCATTACTAGGGCGGTTTCTTTTAAAGCGGTACAGACTTGGAACAGCGAATTAGAAACAGATGTAGTAGGCTATGTAGCAGCGGGCGATCGCATTAAATTTGTAGCAGATTTAACCGCGAATTGGGTGAAAATGAAACAAACCCCAGTCGCCAACAGACGCATCGCCATAATTCTAGCAAATTACCCCACCCGTAACGCCCGCTTAGCCAACGGCGTCGGCTTAGATACGCCCGCTAGCTGTGTCGAAATCCTTAAAGCTATGCAGCAAGCTGGCTATCAAATTGAAAACATCCCCGCTAGCGGCAACGAGTTAATTGAACTCCTGACTTCTGGGGTGACAAATGACCCGGAAGGACGCGAATTGCGGCCTGTTCATCAATCTTTGGATTTGGCAGAATATGAAGAATATTTTGCTAGTTTGCCGCAGCAAGTGCAAGATGGGATTTGTAAGAGATGGGGGCTTCCTGGAAGCTATGCACAAGATTTTATAAGTAACAATACGTCTTTTCCGATTCCGGGGATTCAGTTCGGTAATGTGTTTGTGGGAATTCAACCATCGCGGGGCTACGAACTTGACCCCGCGTTAAATTATCACGCCCCAGACTTAGAACCAACTCACAATTATCTAGCTTACTATTATTGGCTGCGAGAAAAATTGGGAATCGACGCTATAATTCATGCTGGAAAACACGGCAATTTAGAATGGCTTCCCGGTAAAAGTATAGCATTGTCTAACAAATGTTATCCAGAAGTAGCATTAGGCGCGATGCCGAATTTTTATCCGTTCATTGTCAATGATCCGGGGGAAGGTTCCCAAGCAAAAAGACGATCGCAAGCTGTGATTATCGACCACCTGACACCGCCGATGACTCGCGCCGAACTCTACGGGCCTTTGCAGCAGTTGGAAACCTTAATCGACGAGTATTGCGAAGCCCAAAGTTTAGATCCGTCCAGATTGCCCATGATTCGCGATCGCATTCTCGCCCTCACCAACAAAGAAAACTTAGATAAAGACTTAGGAATACAACTAAATAAATCGGAATTTACAGAATTTATTACTCGCACCGACGGCTATCTTTGCGAACTCAAAGAATCCCAAATCCGCGACGGATTGCACATTTTCGGTCAGTGTCCCGAAGGTAGACAGTTGAGAGATTTGATAATTGCGATCGCCCGCCATCCCACCAACGGGCGATCGGGCTTAACCCGCGCCCTAGCAGAAGACTCAGGCTACGATTTCGACCCCTTAACCTGCGATCCAACCTCGATAATTCAGGATCGTACAGCAGGCGATTTAACAGCAGAACTCGAAGAAAAAGCCGCTGAATTAGTAGATAACTTAATCGAAAATATCCGCGCTTATCCGCGTTCATCTGCGGTTAAAAATCTCCCAATAAAAGAAGCAACCCAACAAGAATTAGACTGGATAAATAACTATCTTTTACCTTCCCTCCGCCAAACAAACCAAGAAATTACCAACCTTTTGCGCGGACTAGATGGGCGGCACATACCAAGCGGCGCATCGGGCGCGCCCACTCGCGGCCGGCCAGATGTATTGCCCACCGGTCGCAATTTTTACTCAGTAGATATCCGCGCGATTCCCACAGAAACCGCCTGGAGAGTTGGCAGAGTTGCTGCTGAAACTTTAATCGAAAGATACACCCAAGAAAACGGCGAATATCCGAAAACTTTGGGCTTGTCAGTGTGGGGAACATCCACCATGCGGACGGGGGGAGATGACATCGCCGAAGCCTTGGCGCTGATAGGAGTTCAACCAGTTTGGGATGGCCCTTCGCGCCGGGTTGTAGATTTTGAAATCTTGCCAATTTCTGTTTTGGGGCGGCCGCGCGTTGATGTTACTTTGCGAATTTCTGGCTTTTTCCGCGATGCTTTTTTTAATTTAATTGATTTGTTTGACAGTGCGGTAAAAGCTGTGGCCGATTTAGACGAATCGGCTGAAAACAACCCTTTAGCCGCACAAGTTAAAGCCGAGATTCTGTATTGGGAATCTACAGGTTTGAGTCAGGAAGAGGCGCAAGGGCGATCGCAATTTCGAGTCTTTGGCTCAAAACCCGGTGCTTACGGCGCAGGACTTCAAGGCATAATTGAAGCTCAAAACTGGACTGATGACAGCGATTTAGCAAAAGCTTACATTAATTGGAGCAGTTACGCCTATACAAGTACCCCCCCAACCCCCCCTTATCAAGGGGGGGCTAAATCTAATTCCTCTCTTTTACAACCAGAGAATACCCCCCCAACCCCCCCTTACCAAGGGGGGGCTAATTCCAACTCTTGTCCCCCCCCTTTACAAGGGGGGGCTAGGGGGGGTGAATTAAGTTCTGAGGCTAATTCCAACTCTTGTCCCCCCCCTTTACAAGGGGGGGCTAGGGGGGGTGAATGGGGATGTTCTGCACCCGAAGCATTTGAACAACGCCTCGGCCAAATGCAAATAGTTCTGCAAAACCAAGACAACCGCGAACACGACATCCTCGACTCCGACGATTATTATCAATTCCAAGGCGGAATGACTGCCGCAATCCGCAATTTGCAAGGCAAAAATCCTGAAACCTATTTCGGAGACAACTCGATTCCTGAAAATCCGAAAGTGCGGCAACTGAGAGAAGAAATTGCCCGGGTTTATCGCAGCAGGGCTGTGAATCCCAAATGGATAGAAGGTGCGATGCGACACGGTTATAAAGGTGCTTTTGAAATTGCGGCAACTGTTGATTTTTTGTTTGCTTACGATGCTACGGCAAATTGTGTAGAGGATTTTATGTATGAAGGAATCGCAGAGGCTTACATTTTTGATGAGAAAGTGCAGACATTTATTCAAGAAAACAATCCTTGGGCACTGCGAGATATGGCGGAAAGATTGCTAGAAGCTCGTCAGCGGGGGTTATGGCAGAGTGCGAACCAGGATACATTGGATAAATTGAGGTCGATCGCCCTGCAAGCCGAAGCAGTCATCGAATCCCATACATAAATACTCAAAATTCACCATCGCCGCTGCAGACCAATGGTGGCTTGCGGTAATATCTATTAATGTTTCGCGATCGCTGAAAGCTTTATGATTCGCCGCTACATTGCTAGCATCAGCACCAGCATCTTAAAACGTACCTGCGCCGCAACCGCCTTGCTAGCCTTAACTTTGGGATGTTCGTCTACCAAGCCGCCCAACACCGCAGCGCCATCGGGTTCGATCGAATCCGCAGTCCTAGCGCAGTCCCCAACGTCTCTGTTAGCCCGAAACCCCAACAAATCCAAAAAATCCGTCAGGGTTTCTTCATGCCCTCAAAACGATGGCTTCACCGAGGCAGTTAACTTTGCCACCCAAGCTTCTAATTTGGCTCAATCAGCCAATTCAAAACAAGACTGGGACGAAGTAGCCGCCCTGTGGGTGCAGGCCGTCGCCTGGATGCAAGCAGTTCCCGCCGGCAGTCCCAGACGGGCGTTTGCGGAGAAAAAAGTAATCGAGTACATGAGAAACCTGGTTTATTCCCAGCAGCAAGCGAGCGCAACCAGATCCCAAGCCAGTACAGTCAGCTTCAGCAGCGATTTGCTAAACGAACAACTAGAACTTTACCTATCCTACGTTGCTGCCGTCGGGCCACCAGATGTTTTGATTGTCGGCAGTTCCCGGGCATTGCAGGGCGTCGATCCCAAACAGCTAAAACAATCTTTGGCCCAAAGGGGCCGTCCGGGCTTAAAAGTATTTAACTTTTCAGTCAACGGCGCAACTGCACAAGTAGTTGACTTTCAACTGCGGCGGCTTTTGAAGCCGGGTCATTTGCCTCAAATGATTGTCTGGGCGGATGGTGTGCGGGGATTTAACAGCGGCCGGGACGATCGCACTTTTAATTCGATCGTCGATTCTGAAGGCAGCCAACTTTTAGCCGCAGGCATTCGCCCCGAACTGCCGTCGGATGAACCCAACGAGATTCCGCTGTGTTACAGATTCCCGCAGCCCTGCGCTAACAACACTTTCCGCAAAGCATTGGCATCTGTCGATCGACCTTTCAGGGGCGGGCAAGATGCCCACCCCACACTCAAATTCCTGTCCAGTGGAACGGGCATCTTGCCCGTTGCTGACACCCACCCCACAATCAAATTCCTGTCTAGTGGAACCGGCATCTTGCCCGTTGCTGAGAATGCTGCAAAATATGAGTTAAAACCGATCGCAGCGAATGCAGCAACCCAAAAAGCACAATTGATTCCAGTCTCGCGACGCACAACAGTAGCCATCAGACAACTCAACCAATTGGCAGATTCGATCGACTCTAACGGATTCATGGCTATATCGGGCACTTACAACCCCAACACTTATTATCGAGAACGCGCTTACGTTTCAGGCCAGTACGATCGCGACTACGAAAACTTCAACCTCGGAGGCAAACAAGCAACAGCCTTTAATTCAGTTGTAGCATTTACCAAAGCTCGCAAAATTCCCCTAATTTTCGTTAATTTGCCCCTCACCAACGACTACTTAGACGGAACTCGCCTGTGGGCAGAACAGCAGTTCCGGCAGCGAATGCAGCAACTCTCGCGGCAAAAAGGCTTCGCTTTCCGCGACTTGTCGCAGCGCTGGCCGGGCCGTAACGACTATTTTTTTGACCCCAGCCACCTCAACCGCTTTGGGGCGATCGCAGTTTCTCGCCTGCTCGCGGCCGATTCCAGCATTATCTGGCCGCGGCCCAAATCCAGTCGCAGCGAGGGATAATACCATTTTCGATTTTCGATTTTCCATTAAAGAATTGGGAATGACAGATGATATCAAATCCGCCCTTCATCGGAATTATTCATCTCTCTTCCCTTCCTCTGTATCCTCTGCGTCCTCTGCGGTTTAATCATTCCGATATAACGGGAATTGATATGAGATAAGGGTTTGCAGCTTGCCAAAAATTGGATTACTTTTTGCAATTGCTATAAACCAGAGGCAGAATCTCCGAGGGGAGATGCCCTGCGGCATCGGAATAATATTTTTCCGAGTACAGTGCGATCGTCCCCGTCGCGGCACTTCAGTCTAAAATCTCATCATCTAAAATCCAAAATCGATGTGCTCTGCGATCGTCCCGCTCGCGGCAATTCAGTCTAAAATCTAATCATCTAAAATCCAAAATCTAAAATCTAAAATCGATAGGTTGTGCAACTAAAACAAGTAATTATCGCCCACAAAGCCAGAGATACCCTCAGCCAGCGGTGGGCAGAACAGTGTGCCCGCCAATTAGAAAGTCGCGGGTGTCACGTTTTAATGGGGCCCAGCGGCCCGAAAGATAACCCGTATCCGGTGTTTTTAGCTTCTAGTAACAGCCCAATTGATTTAGCGGTAGTGCTGGGGGGCGACGGTACGGCCCTAGCTGCCGCGCGGAATTTGGCGGCTGACGGCATCCCGATTTTGGCAGCGAATGTGGGGGGACATCTGGGGTTTTTAACCGAGTCTTTTGAGGATTTCCAAAATACTGAGGAGATTTGGGACAGACTTTCGGAAGATAGGTATGCTGTGCAGAAGCGGATGATGTTGCAGGCAACAGTTTTTGAGGGAAACAGAAGCAATCTCGAACCCCAAAGCGATCGATTTTTGGCACTAAATGAAATGTGTGTCAAACCTGCTTCAGCCGATCGAATGCCGAGCTGTATTCTAGAAATGGAAGTTGACGGCGAAGTAGTCGATCAGTATCAAGGCGACGGTTTAATTGTGGCAACTCCCACCGGTTCGACTTGCTACACCGCATCTGCCAACGGGCCGATTATGCACTCGGGAATGGATGCGATCGCAGTTACTCCGATTTGCCCTTTGAGTTTATCCAGTCGGGCGATCGTCCTGCCGCCCGGTTCAGTCGTCAGCATTTGGCCTTTAGCAGATTACGAACTCAGTACAAAACTCTGGACAGACGGCATTTTGGGTACTGCAATTTGGCCGGGACAGCGCGTAGATGTGCGGAGGGCAGACTGCGAAGCCAAGTTTATCATTTTGCGGAAAAACTATTCTTATTACAACACTTTGAGGGAAAAACTTCACTGGGCAGGAGCCAGAATTCGCTACAGCAACAATCACCGCAATTAATCCGAATCATCCACCATGAAACTGCATTAACCCCTAGGACACGTAAGCGTGAAAAAACCTGTTAAATCACCAACAATCTAGATACAAAAACCGCCCTCAGCCAACCCATAATCTCTGTACTTTGTTAAGATCGCTCAATATCTTGACAAACAGCCTTATCTATGCAGATTTTCAAAAAATCAACCCGACCTTTCAACCCTCAAGATACATATCCCTGTCCCGTGTGCCGCACCGGTCAAATTTCCACCCTAGCGCTGATGGACGCCCTAGCTTGCAACTTCTGCCAGCACATTTATACCGCAAGCGTTGAAAGACAATCGCTCCAAATGGCCGATCGCCAACCGCCCGTAACTTGGCACTGGAACGGCAAACGGTGGATAGGAGCCCACCTCGAAGGCGTAGAATTCGGATGGCCCTATTTTGCAGCAGCGATCGGTCTAATTTTCCTACCCACTACCTTGCTGGGACTTTCAGCTTACTATTTTCCCCCGGTTCCCGGCAGCCGGTTGTCGTGGCTGCCCGCAGCTTGGACAGGCTTAGCTTTTTTGTCCCATTTAGGCATTGTGCTGTGGTTGATCGGTGAATTTTATCAATTCCCGGTGGCAACTTACTTCAGAGCTTGGGGGCGCAGGATTGGTCGGCGCTAAGGCTTGGGGCAAAAAACTGCTGGTAAACAGGTTATCAAAAACTTGGGTCTAAAACCCCACTTGATGGGGGACAACCAACTTGAAAATCTGTCCAGGCGATCGTTTAAACTGAGATCTTGCACCATTCTCAATTAGCCCTTGCATTTTGTGCCAAAAAGTGAAAGAAAGGGCGTATAAACAATTAGGTAGGTCAATGTTAACCATCCACCGCTATGAGTCGATCGGCCACGGCGGGCGATCGCCCGCCGTGGCCGATCTTTAAAAGATCTCAAATGGGTTCTATACAAACGAAGGTCTACCTCATGCGGCTGCAATCCGCTATATATTATTGGGATTAGCGTGAAAATCCCTGTGGTGAGGAAGTCGATGATGGGTCCAGATTATTCAGTGGTGATACCGATTTTTAATGAAGAAGAAACTCTTGGGGAGTTATGGAAACGATTGCACAACGTTCTGGAGCAATTAGAAGGGTCTAGCGAGGTCATCTTTATCAACGATGGCAGCAAAGATTCTTCCCTAGAAATTTTAATCGAGCTGAACCAAAAATATCCGGAAATTAAGATAATAAATTTATCGCGAAACTTTGGTCATCAGTGTGCTTTATCGGCAGGAATTGACCAGGCAAAGGGCAACGCAGTTGTCCTGATGGATGGAGATTTACAAGACTCTCCGGAAGCCATTTTAAACTTTGTAGAAAAATGGCAAGAAGGATACGATGTGGTCTATGCCATTAGGGAAAAAAGAAAGGAAAAATGGCTGAAACGATGGGCTTTTAAGGTATTTTATTGGATTCAAAATAGGTTATCGGGAATTCCAGTTGCTTTAGATGCGGGCATTTTTTCCTTAATCGATCGAAAAGTGATTTTGGCGCTTCGCAGTATGCCAGAACGCAATAAATATATCAGCGGTTTAAGAGCGTTTGCCGGGTTTAAACAAACAGGAATTGTGGTCGAACGGGGATCGCGATATAAAGGTGAACCAAGAGTGACGTTGTTGAAGTTAATCAAGCTTGCTTTTGATGGAATATTTTCATTTTCCACCATTCCATTGAAAATTTCGATTTTCTTGGGATTGACTTTTGCGAGCGCATCTTTTATCATTGGCCTCGTTGGACTGTATTATAAGTTTGTTTTGCGGCAAGAGTTGCTATCTTGGGATCACGGTTTAACGACCACTTTCTTTTTAGGTGGCATTCAGTTGGTATCTTTAGGCATCATCGGTGAATACATCGGTCGGATTTATGATGAGGTCAAACAACGTCCTTACTACATAATTAGAGAAAAAATTGGGTTTGAAGAATAAAGGAATTATAACTTAACCCATGAAACTTTCAAAGTGGCGTGCAAATATTTGGCAAATTCTCGCGTTTGGGCTGGCAATTATTCCCGCTTGTTTGACGGGAATTCTAATTTTAAAATACAGCGTTAACGTTCCCTATTGGGATGAATGGCCTTTGGCTGAGATGTTTAAGAAAATCTATGCAGGGTCTTTGACGTTTCAAGACTTAATCTCCCAACATAACGAAAGTCGGAAATTATTTCCCCGAATTTTGTTTATCGGGTTAGCTTACCTCACAGGTTGGGATGTCAGATATCAGATGTTGGTGTCGTTTATTCTTGCCTGTTTTATCTCGTTCAGTCTGTACCGTTTAAGTCGGCTGACCGTTGGGGGAAGTTCGACCAAATTGATTTTACTCGCTTTTCTGGCGAATTTACTTATCTTTTCACCCAGTCAACAAGACAATTGGTTGTGGGGGATTCAAGTTGTTGTTTTCGTGCCGATTACTTGTATCGTTGCCTGTATTTTAGTCGCTTACTCAAATTTAAGTCTCAGAACTCAGGTTTTAATTGGCATTATTTTATCAACCGTGGCGACTTTTTCCTATGCGAATGGGCTGCTATGCTGGGCAATCGTTTTTCCAGTGTTTGCCCTGGCTAAACCCCAAGCTTGGAAAGATTTAATCAAGGATAAATGGTTAATTGTTGCGGGGGGAGTGGGATTTATTTCTAATGTAGTTGTTTACTTTTATAACTACAAAAAGCCACCTTATCACCCTAGCTTTGCAGAGGGAGTTTTGCATCCAGTGAAGGCACTGAACTACTTTTTAGCTTTCTTGGGTGCGCCTCTGGCTGGAGGTAGCTTAACCATTGCCACAATTGTGGGTGTAATTTTAGTGGGAAGTTTGATATTTTCTTGTCTCTATATCCTGAAATTTAGAGAGCAGAAAAATCTTATCAATCGTACATTAGGTTGGTTAATGATCGCCGGATATACAATTATCAGCGCTACGATTACAACCTCCGGTCGCGTTGGGTTTGGTGTCGAACAATCTCTCTCTTCTAGATATGCAACTTTTGCCGTTTATTTAGCGATTCCTGTGATTTACTTAATAACAATTATTTTAGAAGACGCCACAGCGAGAGGATTTTTAACTCGACATAATTTAACGTTAAACCGAGTGCTGTCATCGGCGCTGACAATTTTTATATTGTTGCATGGAATCGCGATTGACTATGGCATCGACCTGATGCGCGAAAGCCAGTTGACCCGTTACAAAGGCAAAGCTTGTTTAATCTTGATCGATGTGGTGAAAGATGATGACTGCTTAAAAAGACTTTGGGCCGATCCCAACGATACAAAAACCAAAGCAAACATTTTGAACCGCATGGGATTTTTACAGCCAAAATTAGCAACCAGTAACAAAATACAAGAGATTAAAGGCCAGAAAGTAGCGAGATTAGATTATGGCTGGTTGGATAGCATGGAACCTGTGGGTAAAGATATGTACGCGGTGAGAGGATGGGCTATTTTGCCGGAAAAAGTCAAGCCAGCAGATGGAGTAATTTTGACATACGAAAATCAACCCGGCGAATCAATTATATTTGCGATCGCTTCGGTGGAATTCAAAAGAAGAGATATTGCTAAAGTGTTAGGAAACGAAGCCTACTCCAAGTCAGGTTGGGAAAAAGTTATCTTGGCTAATGAAATTCCCCCAAAAGCGGGAACAATAAAAGCTTGGGCCTTAGATGCCGATACGGGGAAAGCCTTCAAGTTAAAAGGTAATTTTACATTAATTCAGTAAGCAGAGACAACCAACAACCCTTCCCCGTTTTGGTTGAAACTGCATCACTCTCTTTCCTTGGGGCAATTGGATGTCGATCGCCCGTGGCTGAGTCGATCGCCCGTGGCTGAGTCAATCTCATACCATTTTTCTAAAGATCCGATAGAGATCGAGGACGACAAGACATTTTAAATATCAACCTTTCCCTGTTGCAAAAGTCTGTCATAACTTTAAAAAAGTGGTATCACATGAAGGGCGATCGTCAAAATATCTCAAATGGGTTCTATAATTGACCTCGGGTGTCCGCGTATCCCAACGCGAAATCTTCGATTTGGCGGGAGGACTTCTAGCCGCCCAGACACCCAACAGTTAAACAGTCAGATCCAGACGGATTGCGATTTGTGAGGAGACGAATGAACATACTTGGAATCTCGGCGTACTATCACGACAGCGCCGCAGCCTTAATTCGCGACGGAGAAATTATAGCGGCAGCGCAGGAAGAAAGATTTTCCCGCAAAAAGCATGACGCCAGATTCCCTAAGAATGCGATCGCTTATTGCTTGAAAGAAGCGAAAATAGATTTGCGGGAACTCGATCACATAGTCTTTTACGACAAACCTTTAGTCAAATTCGAGCGCCTTCTCGAAACCTATTTAGCCTACGCACCCCAAGGTTTTCGCTCTTTCCTAGCAGCCATGCCGATATGGCTCAAAGAAAAGCTTTACCTCAAAACCATGCTCAAAAGAGATCTGGCAGCAATAGCAAACTGCAAAACGAATAAACTGCCATCTCTGCTATTTACCGAACACCACCAATCCCACGCAGCATCGGCATTTTTCCCCAGCCCCTTTCAAAAAGCAGCCGTTTTGTGCCTCGACGGCGTGGGCGAGTGGGCAACAACCTCGGTTTGGTTGGGAGACGGGAACGAACTTACACCTCAGTGGGAAATCGATTTTCCCCACTCCTTGGGTTTGCTTTATTCAGCTTTCACCTATTACACCGGCTTCAAAGTCAACTCGGGTGAATACAAACTCATGGGTTTAGCTCCTTACGGCGAACCCAAGTATGTAGACAAGATTCTCAACTATTTAATTGACCTCAAAGATGACGGAACTTTCCGTTTGAACATGGATTATTTCAACTATACTGTTGGCTTAACCATGACCAACAAGAAGTTTGACGAACTGTTTGAAGGGCCGCCGCGTCAAGCTGAAGGAAAATTGACTCAGCGAGAAATGGATATTGCCGCTTCCATTCAAGTTGTTACCGAAGAAGTTGTTTTGCGGCTTTGCAGAACAGTTAAAAAAGAATTGAATGTCGATTATCTTTGTCTTGCGGGCGGCGTTGCTCTCAACTGCGTTGCTAACGGCAGACTCTTGCGGGAAGGTATTTTCAAAGATATTTGGATTCAGCCGGCGGCGGGAGATGCGGGCGGTGCTTTGGGCGCGGCTTTGGCGATTTGGTATCAGTATTGCGAACAAACTCGCACTGTAAGCGCCAACTCGACAGCAAATAGTATAGAATCCCTCAAGACTGAACTTGTAACTACAAACGCAGCGGTTGAGGAGAGGACTGAAGTTCTCACTACAAACCAAGCGGTGGGAACTCTGGCAGCGGTTGAGGAGAGGACTGAACTTCTCACTGCAAACCCAGCGGTGGCAACTGTGGCGAAGTCTGTTGCTCATTTAACTTGTCACGATCAAATGCGCGGCTCTTATTTGGGCCCGAGGTTTACTGACGCAGAAATTCTCGAATATTTGGATGCTGTAAAAGCCAGCTATCACCGATTGGACGATGCCGAATTAATGCCACAGTTGGCGGAAATTTTGGAACAGGGAAATGTGGTGGGATGGTTCCAAGGGCGGATGGAGTTTGGGCCGCGGGCTCTGGGCGGTCGATCGATCATTGGCGATCCCCGCAGTGCTAAAATGCAGTCCGTGATGAACCTGAAAATTAAATATCGGGAATCATTTCGACCTTTTGCTCCGTCAATCTTAGCCGAGCGAGTTGCGGATTATTTCGAGATTGACCATTCCAGCCCTTATATGCTATTAGTAGCACCTGTCAAAGCCAGTCTCCGCATTCCGATGAGTCCCGAACAAGAGCAGTTGTTTGGCATTGAAAAGCTCAACATTCCGCGATCGGAGATTCCGGCTGTCACCCACGTCGATTACTCGGCTCGCATTCAAACTGTTCACAAAGAAACCAATCCTCGCTACTATGACTTAATCAGCCATTTTGAAGAGCGATCGGGCTGTTCTATTGTGGTAAATACTTCTTTCAATGTCCGAGGCGAACCCATTGTTTGCACTCCAGAGGATGCTTACCGCTGTTTCATGCGAACCGAAATGGACTATCTAGTTTTGGAAAATTACTTGCTTCCCAAGTCCGAACAAATTCCTTGGAAACAAGATGATGCTTGGAAAAATGAATTTGAACTAGATTAGTCATTAGTCATTAGTCATTAGTTATTAGTTATTATTTATTAGTTGGTACGAATAACTAATAACTAATTCCCAATTCCCAATTCCCAATTCCCCATTTCTAATGAGCGACGAAATTAAAAAACTCGATAAAAAAGGCTTGCGCGATTTCGGGCTGCTAATTGGCAGCTTGATTGCAGTGATCTTCGGTTTAGCAGTACCTTTACTGCGGCGGCATTCTCTACCTTGGCAGCCCTGGGCAGTCGGCTCCGTGCTAATCGTGCTAGGATTGGTTGCGCCGAAATCGCTGAATCCCGTTTATCACGCGTGGATGCGCTTTGGACTCATCCTCCACAAAATCCAAACGCCGCTCGTCCTAGGGATAGTTTTTTACCTGATAGTTTGGCCGATGGGAGTGCTCAAAAACATTTTCGGCGAAGATGCAATGCGGCGCAAACTGAATCCGAAAATGGATACTTACCGCATTCCAAGTAAAGCAAGAACAAAAGTTAGTATGGAGCGTCCTTTCTAAGTGTTTGAATCTACATTAGACTTTCTCAAAGATTTGTGGGCGTTTATGAGAGAACGCCAAAAATATTGGCTGCTGCCTTTAATTGTGACTTTAGTCTTTTTGGGAGCTTTGATTGTATTGAGTCAGGGTTCTGTGATTGCTCCGTTTATTTACACCCTGTTTTGAAAGAATGAGCAAGTTGAAAGATTTGGGTGTCAATTTAGCTTTGACACTCGGCGGTTTATTTATGGGGGTGGTAATTGGTGAAATTGGATTGCGAGTTGCGAGAGTAGAGGGCTATCCAAAAATAGGAGATTTCGTAGACTCGGCGCCAACTCGTTTCCACACTTCCGATCCGAATTTGGGCTGGAAGCTGAAACCGGGTGTGTCGGGGGAGTGGAATGGGGAAGGTGCGAGTCTTGTGCAGGTGAATAGCGAGGGTTTGCGCGATCGCGAACATACAAAAGCCAAACCTCCAAATACTTTGCGTGTGGCGGTTGTGGGCGATTCTTTCACCGAAGCAATTCACGTACCTGTCGAACAAACTTTCTGGTCGAAATTGGAACGAAAGTTAGGCAACTGCGAAGCTGTCAAGGGACGCAAAAATGTTGAGGTAATCAATTTTGGCGTGCAGGGTTATGGTACTGCTCAAGAATTGATAATGCTGCGAAAAAAAGTGTGGGATTACAGTCCTGATATTGTAATTCTTGCTTTTTTTATTGGCAATGATGTGATAAATAATTCTCCCAAACTGGAATACGATCGCTACCGACCATTTTTTGCTTATGATGCTAGCGGTAAGTTAGTACCGGATATGTCTTTTCGCAATCTGGCGCCGATCGACCGCAACGAAAAAGCAGTTTCCTTCGTAGACTGGATGCCCAGTTTTATCGTCAACAATTCGCGCATTTTGCAGGTTATTAAAAAGGTAGACTTAGAGCGGAAAAAGCGGGAGTTATCGGAGGATTTTACCCAGTTAAGTACCCAAAACTTCAAGGAACCTCAGGATGCAGCTTGGCAAGAGGCTTGGAGGGTGACAGAGGGTTTGATTGTGACGATGCGGAATGAAGTCGTGCAGAAAAATGCTGATTTCTTGGTTGTGACGATCGGCGATTCGATGCAAGTTAGACCGGAAGCCCAGGAGCGAAAAGATTTTATGACAAAAAACAACATTCAGGATTTGTTTTATCCCGAGAGGCGGCTGGCCAAATTGGGCGCGCGCGAGGGTTTTCGGGTACTGAATTTATCCGAACAGTTCCAAGGTTACACTGAAATATATCAAGTCTGCGCCCACGGTTTTGAGAATTCTGTACCCTGTGGGGGTCACTGGAATGAACTAGGGCATCGGCTGGCTAGTATCCTGATTAACAGAAATTTGTGCGAAAATTTGAAGCAGTCTCAAGTCCCCAAAAAACAACCGTAAGCTGTCAAATTTCATGAAAGATTCAACGCTACTCGAAAAAAGCAAAAATATATTAATTATAATAGCGGTTAATTGTGCGATCGCCTTTATTTGTCTGGAAGCTTTGTCGCTAGCTTTTTATTTTATCAACCAAAAGCAGTTTTTTTATAGCCGAACTAAAGCTAAAGAACAAGTAGTAGAAGATATTGAACGGCTCGGAATTAGAGTAGATGAATCTATCGTAGAAAGACTTCACCCGTTTTTTGGCTACGTGCTCAAACAAGGTGCTTTTACCAATAAAAAATTAAAGTTAAAAGTCAACAAACACGGCTTTTTTTCCCTCTACGAATATCCGTTTATTAAAACTAATAAAAATCAAGTTATTATCGGAGTTTTTGGCGGTTCAGTTGCGAATAACTTTGCAGTAGATGAATACATAACTCGAAGATTGTCTAACAAATTGAAGACTTATCCAGAATTTGCAAACAAGGAAATTATTGTTTTAAATTTTGGCAACGGCGGCTACAAACAGCCCCAACAACTATTAGTTTTAAATTACTTTTTGGCTGTGGGTCAAGAATTAGATTTAGTCATCAATATTGACGGTTTTAACGAAGTAGCACTGTCAAATTTAAACAACAAAGCCCGAGTAGAAATAGGAATGCCCAGCGTTCAGCACATACAGCCGTTAACAGGTTTAGCCAACAACAACTTGTCGTCGGAATCGATGAGTTCGATAGTACAAATTAACGAAAACAAAAAACAATTAAAAGCAGGTATCGACAAATTGCAAACTTGTCAACTTGCTTTGTGTCACGCTGTTACCTCGCTACAGGTGAAACAATTAATCAACAATTACCAGCAAGCCCTTGTCAAATACGATCGACAAGTCAAACAATCCAACCCTGACACGGCAAATAGCGGTATAGTATATATTCCCAAAGCTGACTTTGTTTTGCAGGATGCTGCTGCTTTTGACAAAATGGCATCGATGTGGTATCAATCGTCGATCGGGATGAATCAAATTTTATCAAGTAGAAAGATTAAGTATTTTCACTTTATCCAGCCCAACCAGTATTATCCCACTAAGCGAGCGTTTACCGCCAAGGAAAAGGAAATCGCGATTAACAAAGATAGTCCCTACATTGAAGGAGTAAAAAAAGGTTATCCGGTGTTGTTGTCCAAAGTCGATGAGTTGCAAAAAGCTGGGGTTAATATTTTTAGTGCAGTGAATATTTTAGACAATACCAAAGAGACGGTTTACAAAGATGCCTGCTGCCACTATAATTCAGTCGGAGACGAAGTATTTGCAAATTATGTTTCCAGTTCTATTATTAAAGTAGTCAGGGAGTCGAAATAGAGGTTTATGAAAGATTTAAAATTCCTCAAAAACGGACAAGAAGTTCTCAAGATAACTTTGATTAACTTAGCGCTTTTACTGGTTTTCCTGGAACTCGGTTCATTGGGATGGTATTTTGTCAAGCACAAGCAATTTTTCTATACTAGAGAAAAGGTGCAAAATAAGTCGGATTTAGGAATTAATTTAGAAGGAGTCCGGCTGAATCAGTCTATTGTTGAAAGGTTTCATCCTTTTTTCGGCTTTATTCAACAACCCGGTCCCGATTTTCGCCCTGGTTTTAAATTTAACAATTACGGATTTATCTCTCCTTACGATTACCCTCTAAAAAAAACTAAAAATAATCAGTTTTTTATCGGAGTTTTTGGCGGTTCTGTGGCTTCCGATTATTCAATCTTTCAAGTTCAGAATCAAATTTTACCTAAATACCTCAAACAGTTGCCCGGTTTAAAAGATAAAGAATTTGTTATTTTGTCTTTTGCGACGGGAGGCTACAAACAGCCGCAGCAATTATTAATTTTAAACTACTTTTTGGCTTTAGGTCAAGAATTAGATATGGTCGTCAATATTGATGGTTTTAATGAAGTAGCACTTTCTAATTTAAACAATAAAAATAAAGTCGATTTGGCGATGCCAAGCATTCAGCATATTTGGCCGCTGACTAACTTCGCAAATAATAGCCTTTCTACTAAGGCTATGGAAGCAACTCTCAGAATTCAAGAAAATAAAACTAGGATTAATCAGGGTTTGTCAAGTTTGCAAAACTGCTCTTTAGCTGCGTGCAATGCTTTGACTTCTGTTTACGTTCAACATCTAGTAAATAACTATAAAACCGATCTTCTTAAGTTTGAAGAAGAACGGACTAAACAACAAAAAGATGACAGTGCCAGCGTTATTTATATCAATACTAATAAGTCGGTTTTACAGGATTCAGTTGCTTTTGAAGAAATGGCACGGAATTGGGCAAAAAGTTCAATTTTTATGCACAAAGTCCTGTCGGCTAGTAATGTACCTTATTTTCATGTTCTTCAACCTAATCAATATTATCCGACGAAAAGGGTGTTTGGTGAAGCAGAAAAGCAGATTGCTTTTAACAAGGAGACTCCTTATGCTAAATCTGTACAAATTGGATATCCGGCTCTTTTCAAAAAGTTTCCTAATTTGGAAAAAAATAATATTAATATATTGAATGCTGTCAATGTTTTTGACAAGAATAAAGAGGCTGTTTATGTAGATAGCTGCTGCCACTACAATAAAGCTGGACAGGTGATTTTTAGCAATTATGTAGGTCGTTCTATTCTGGAATCTTTGCGGAAAGATGAGGCTAGAAGCACAAAGAAGTAGCTCTGAAATATCCGCTGAATGGTTGATGTAGGGTGCGCCTAGCGCACCTTACCGCTGAGTTTAAATTTTAGGTTTTTGGTTGGGTTCTAGGTCGATCGCCCGCTGAGTCGATCGGCATTACCAAGATTTTATCAACTCGGTTCCCGTCCATATCAACTACTTCCACGCGCAAACCGTTCCACTCAAAATGCTCGGCTGCTGTGGGAATTTTGCCCAAATTTGTAATCACAAAACCGCCCATTGTGTGATAACTTCCTTTGTGTTCTGCTGACTCTTCGATTCCAAACAGCTCAAAAAAATCTTCGACTGCTAGCATTCCGTCTAACAGCCAAGAACCGTCTTCACGCTGCACGGCTTCCGGCTCGTCAGCATCTTCAATCGAGGGAAAGTCGCCAACGAGTTCGACTAAAATGTCGTTGACTGTAACCAATCCTTGAATCACGCCGTATTCATCTACCACCAAGGCAATTTGATTGCTAGATTGTTTGAAAAGTTCTAATACTTTTAAACCCCGCGTGCTTTCTGGTACAAATAACGGTCGTCGTAAAGAAGCGCTTAAATCTAGGGGTTGACCCGTTAAAGTCCGAGACAGCATATCAGTAACGTGTACTAAACCGACAACGTTGTCGAGTCCTCCCTGACACACGGGAAACCGAGAATGACCACTGCCGAGCATTTTTTGGCGGTTTTCTTCCACTGAATCATCTAGATCGAGCCAGGTAAGATCGGGACGCGGGGTCATTAAGGCGCTGACTCGCCGATCGCCCAAACGAAACACTCTTTCCACCATATCTTGTTCGGCTTCTTCAAAGGTTCCGGCTTCTGTTCCTTGCTCGATTAAAACTTTAATTTCTTCCTCTGTAACTTGCGGTTCTGTAGAAGGCACAATCCCCATGATCCGCATCACTAAGTCAGTGGAATAACTTAACAGATAAACCGCAGGAGCGCCAATTTTTGAGAGCATTCGCATGGGAATTGCTACGCTTGAGGCGATCGGCTCCGGGTTGTTGAGCGCCAGCCGCTTCGGCACGAGCTCGCCGATAATTAAGGTCAGATAAGTGATGGTTAAAACTGCTACTACTGAGGCGATCGTCTTAGAGTAGGGCGCGAGGGCAGGAATCAGGTTCAACAAAGGCTCTACTCTTCTAGAAATCGTCGTTTCTCCAAAAGCGCCCGACAGAATGGCCAGCATAGTAATCCCGATTTGAACTGTCGGCAAGAACTGATTGGGGGCATTAGCCAGATCCAAGGCTACGCGGGCATTGGCTGAACCTTGGTTGGCCATCTGTTGCAGTCTCACCTTCCGTACAGAGATGATGGCCATCTCTGACATCACAAACAAGCCATTGAGGAAAATTAGCAGGAGAACAATCAGAATATCGGTACTTGGGGACATTTCTAAAATTTTCGGTAGTAACGGCTAAGCGCTCTGCCCGGTTAAAGGAGAAGCCTGCAAGTTGCGAATCTCGATCGCAAAAGCGAAATTTTTTCTAAACCTGTCACTAGATTAACGGAACTGGCTCGATCGCGATCGCAGGATCGACATATTAAAGCAGAAATCTATCTCCAGTTAAGTTCCAATGCGTCACGAGCAGAGCGGCACAATCATGGATGTTTGTCGTACAATCTCCTTAACAGGCAAAGGGAAAGAGCCTTCGCCGATCGGGGATTAAAATTAAAAGCGCATGACTTTCTCTTCAATAATTCGTACCCTGGGGCGATCGCCCCTAGCCACAGAGCTCCTCAACAAGCTCAAGCGCCATCGCTGCTTGCAACTCAACGGCATCGCTCGGTTGCCCAAAGGTTTAGTAGCTTCCGCCCTCGCACAGCAAGAAGGGCGAAGTTTACTGGTAGTGACGGCCACTCTAGAAGAAGCGGGCCGCTGGGTGGCAGGGCTGGAAGCTATGGGCTGGCAGACTGTGCATTTTTACCCAACTTCGGAGGCTTCGCCCTACGAGCTATCTTACTCCGACGAGAACGAAATGACTTGGGGACAAATGCAGGTGCTGGCGGATTTGGTCGAGAAACGAGAAACAAACGCTAATTCTAAGCCGATCGCGATTGTAGCTACCGAAAGAGCTCTCCAGTCTCACTTGCCGCCACCTGCTGTTTTTGAACCCTACTGTCTGACGCTGAAGCGAGGTGCGGTTCAAGACTCGAAGATACTTGACCGCCAACTGGTGTCGATGGGGTACGATCGGGTGGCTCTGGTGGAAATGGAGGGTCAGTGGAGCCGTCGCGGTGATATTGTCGATGTGTTTCCGGTGGCGGCTGAGTTGCCGGTGCGGCTGGAGTGGTTTGGGGATGATTTGGAGCAAATTCGGGAGTTCGATCCGTCTTCGCAGCGATCGCTCGATAAGGTCGAGCGATTAGTTTTAACTCCTACTAATTTTAACACAATTATTAAAGCAGTTTTATCTGAAAAAAAGCTTGACGCAATCAACCACCTAGGCTCTTTCGACCCCGAAACTGAAGCGGAAAATGAAGGGGAAAAATTTGTCCGCAGGCTGTTGGGTTTAGCGTTCGAGCAACCTGCATCTTTGTTGGATTATTTGACAGAAAATACTTTAGTTGTTATTGACGAACCCCAAGGGTGCGAAGCTCACAGCGACCGCTGGTTTGAGAATGCACAGGAACAGTGGAATAATTGCAATCGGGAATCGGCAGTTGCTGGTGAGACAACAGAAAAATTGCCAATTGCTAATTTGAAAATTCCGAAAATTCACCGCACTTTTGCTGAATCAATGGCAGATGTCGCAGCTTTCGATCGGCTAGAACTTTCAGAATTGGCAGAAGATTCTACTTCTAAAAAATTTCAAAGCTCTGCGGAGATCGACCAGCTAGCGCCTGCGATTAATTTGGCCAGCAGGCCTGTGCCGGTGATGCCTCACCAATTTGCGAAGCTGTCTCAAATGCTCAGGGAAGAGCGCGATCGGGGTTTTACCATTTTTCTGGTTTCTGCTCAACCGAGCCGATCGGTTTCTCTGCTTTCGGAACACGACTGTCCGGCTCAGTTTGTGGTGAATCCGCGCGATTATTTGGCGATCGACAAGTTGCAGTTGCAGCACGTTCCGGTTGCTTTGAAGTACAGCGGGCTGGCAGAATTGGAAGGTTTTATTCTGCCGACTTTTCGGATTGTTTTAATTACAGATAGGGAATTTTACGGTCAGCATTCTCTTGCTACTTTTAGCTACGTCCGCAAGCGCCGTCGCGCTGCTTCTAAGCAAGTAGATCCGAATAAATTAAGCCCAGGTGATTATGTGGTTCACCGCCAGCACGGAGTGGGTAAATTTATCAAGTTGGAACGTTTGACGATCGATCGCGAAACTCGCGAGTATTTATTGATTCAATACGCTGACGGTACTCTGAGAGTGGCGGCAGATCAGTTGGGCGCTTTGTCGAGGTTTCGGACTGTAGGCGATAAAGTACCGGATCTAAACAAGCTGACAGGTCAAACTTGGGAAAAAACTAAAACAAAGGTTCGCAAAGCTGTTAAGAAATTGGCAGTGGATTTGCTGAATCTTTATGCTAAAAGAGCTAAACAAACAGGTTACGCTTTTCCTCCTGATATGCCTTGGCAACAAGAATTAGAGGATTCTTTTCCTTACCAGCCAACGCCGGATCAGTTGAAGGCAACTCAGGATGTGAAACGCGACATGGAGGGCGATCGACCCATGGATCGCTTGGTCTGTGGGGATGTCGGTTTTGGTAAGACAGAAGTAGCTCTGAGAGCGATTTTTAAGGCGGTTACGGCGGGCAAGCAGGTGGCTTTGCTCGCGCCGACGACGATTTTGACCCAACAGCACTATCACACGCTCTCGGAGCGTTTTTCCCCTTATCCGATCGAAGTTGGTTTGCTCAATCGCTTTCGCACTGAAACCGAGCGCCGGGAGATTCACAAGCGTTTGGCGACTGGGGAATTAGATGTGATTGTCGGTACTCAAGCTGTTTTGAGCAAAGCGATTAAATTTCGGGATTTGGGCTTGTTGGTGGTGGATGAAGAACAGCGGTTTGGAGTTAAGCAAAAGGAAGCGATTAAAGCTCTCAAAACAGAGGTAGATGTTCTGACTCTGACAGCAACGCCGATTCCCCGGACTTTGTATATGTCGCTGTCGGGGATTCGCGAGATGAGTTTGATTGCGACTCCGCCTCCTTCCAGGCGCCCGATTCAGACGCATTTGGCACCCTATAACCCGGAAGTGGTGCGATCGGCAATTCGTCAAGAATTAGACAGGGGCGGTCAGGTTTTTTACGTGGTGCCGCGGATTGAGGGGATTGATGAGTTGGCCGCTCAGTTGCAGGAAATGGTTCCGTCTGCCAGAATTGCGATCGCCCACGGCCAAATGGACGCTTCGGAATTAGAATCGGTCATGCTGACTTTCAGTGCGGCGGAGTTTGATATTTTGGTGTGCACGACGATTATTGAGTCGGGTTTGGATATTCCGCGAGTCAATACCATTTTAATTGAAGACGCGCAGCGCTTTGGTTTGGGTCAGCTTTACCAGTTGCGGGGACGGGTGGGACGCGCGGGGATTCAAGCTCATGCTTGGCTGTTTTATCCGAAGCAGAACAAGCTGTCTGATGCTGCAAGGCAGCGGCTGCGGGCAATTCAAGAGTTTGCCCAGTTGGGTTCAGGCTATCAGTTGGCTGTCCGAGATATGGAAATTCGCGGTTCGGGTGATGTTTTGGGTACTGAACAATCTGGTCAAATGGAGGCGATCGGTTTTGATTTGTATGCTGAAATGTTAGAGGAGGCTATTCGGGAAATTAAAGGTCAGGAAATTCCGAAAGTTGATGACGCGCAAATTGACCTAACTTTGACGGCGTTTATTCCTGCAGATTACATCGCAGATTTGGATCAAAAGATGAGCGCTTACCGCTCAGTGGCTTCTGCTAATACCCCTGAAGAATTACAGCAGATTCAGGCTGATTGGTGCGATCGTTATGGGCCAATTCCTCTTCCAGCCCAGCAACTTATCCGTGTTGTCGAACTCAAACAAATCGCTAAAAAAATCGGTTTTTCTCGGATAAAACCCGAGAATAAGCAGCACATAGTTTTGGAAACAGCGATGGAAGAGCCTGCTTGGAATTTGCTCAAAGCTAATTTGCCGGAACATTTGCGCTCTCGTTTTGTCTACAGCAAGGGGAAGGTTACTATTCGGGGTATGGCGGTTTTGACGGCCCAAAAGCAATTGGATAATTTGATTGATTGGCTGGGTAAAATGCAGGGCGCTTTGCCGGAAGCAAATCTTTGATTTTAATATATAATCCCCCAATGTCGCGCACCGCCGAAACCACAGAATAATACCGATGGAACCAGAAAAAATATTACTGCTGTTTTCATGATGGTTTTAGCGACAGAAAGGATTAAAATCGTGAAAATGTTAGTGAGTATTTTTTTGGCGATCGCGCTGGTGCAAGGAGTGCCTATGGCGGTTAAATCTCAAGAAATAATTGACCCGATCGACCGGGTTGTGAGTGCAGGATTGATGAATAAAGATGGCAGTGGCAATTTTAATGCTGAGGGCCTTGTCAGTCGCGCCGATTTGGCGATGATTTTAGTGAAAACTTTTGGTTTGGAACGGCGAAAAACTGCTCAGAAACCCGATATGGAATTGCCGGACGTACCGAAGAGTTATTGGGCTTACAGTGCGATTCAAACTGTTTTGAAAACGGGAACGATGAGTGGATATCGCGACGGAATGTTTTTTCCAAATCAAAGGGTGACTCGCGCTGAAGCTTTGGCAATTTTTGCTCAAGCTTACGGGGTTTTTCAGTTTCCCGAACCCAGCATTTCCGAAATTTTAGCTAAGTATCCAGATGCAGGCGACATTCCTAGTTGGGCTAGAAAGTCTATGGCTACTGCACTTTATGAAGGGTTTGTTAATGTCGATCTCGCAACTAATAAGATTAATCCTTTGAAGCCGATGACTCGTGGGGATACCGCTTACGCTTTGAGCAAGTATTTGGAGCGGCAAGTAAGGCCCACTTCTTTGCCTGTCCCGGGCGAGCAGCCTCCCGATCGCGGCGTGGGAAGGTGATAGTGTTGAGTTGTGAGTTAAAAAGTCGATCGCCCGCCATGCAAAATCCCGGAGATTTGGTGACTGTAAAAGCAGCCATCAAACCCCCAGGATTTAAAGTTTTCCTCTTAAACGAGGCTCAAATTATCCCCAGTGAGCTTTAACTCAATCAGCAGTAGCCAATTCGGTACTGCCACCACCGCGCTTCCGCGTCAGGGTATTGAAAAGCATCTGACCGACTGCTTTAATCAAATTGCCTTCTAACTCCATGAACATCTTCATGTTCATGCCAAAAGCTGCATTAGCTTCGTCAACAATTCGCTCTGCTGTTGCTTCGTCAATCGGCAGTTCATTCATTGCTTGACGGTAGTTAGCTTTGAATTCTTTTTCATCAGGAATATCCTGGAATTCATAGAAAGCAGTGCCTTCTCCCTCGGTAAGATTCATCCCGCGCTGGGCAATTCCCTTCAGGATTTGTCCGCCGGATAAATCGCCAAGGTAGCGAGTGTAAGAGTGAGCTACTAACAGCTCCGGTGCAGTCGCCGAAATCTCGCGAATTCGCTCCACATAAGCTTTAGCTGCGGCTGACGGAGCTACTTGTTCGCGCCAATTCGCACCGTAGTAGTAAAATAAATCTTGCTCTAAGCTTTGTTTGCGATTCAATTCAGAAAAGTAAATTTTTGAAACAACCGGATGCTGCTTTTGGCGTTCCATTTCCTCTTCCATTGCCGAGTAGACAAAGTAGAGGTTTCCTACTAACTTCCGGTAAGAAGTTTTTTCTACAACGCCTTTTAAAAAACACTTGACAAAACCGACGTTTTCTGCCATTGTGTGGGACTTTTTCGTTCCCTCACGCAATTTGGTCGCTAAATTGATGCTCATGCTATATTGTCCAACCTTCTATTTTTGTGGTAGCTGATGGATGCGCCAAAAATCTAAAATTTACCTAAGCATTTACCTTAGATCGATTTGATGAGAGATTGTATTAATTTTTATAACAAAACCTAGATAAATCAAACGGCCCTGATGCCCGATCGCCCGCAAGGGCAGAAGGCATCAGGGCCGCAAAAGTTTAGTCATTAGCCCTCAGCCATTAGCTGTTAGCTAATGACAAATGACTAATGATTAATTTAGATGTCCAAGTCGAGGAGGTTGAGTTTGGGGCCGTAGGTTTCGATGAATTCGCGGCGGGGGGCGACACGATCGCCCATTAAGATCGTAAAGATGCGATCGGCCTCTGCAGCGTCTTCAATCTCCACCCGTTTCAGCGTCCGAGTTTCTGGGTTCATCGTCGTATCCCACAACTGTGTCGGCATCATTTCGCCCAAACCTTTGAACCGCTGAATGGTGTAGTTAGCATTCGCCGGAAATTCATTGCGGATGAGATTGTTCATTTCGCGATCGCTGTAACAGTAGTAATGATTGCGTCCCCGTTCCACTTTATAGAGAGGAGGACAAGCAATATAGATGTAACCTTGGTCTACAAGTGCGCGCTGATAGCGGTAGAAGAAAGTCAGCAACAGCGTGCGGATGTGAGCACCATCTACGTCAGCGTCAGTCATAATTACGATGTGGTGATACCGCAATTGACCCGGATCGAATTCTTCGCCTTTGATGCCCAAACCCAGGGCTGTAATTAACGACTGAATTTCGTTATTTTTGTAGATTTTGGCATCGTCGGTTTTCTCAATGTTGAGAATTTTACCCCGTAAAGGCAGGATTGCTTGGAATTGGCGATCGCGCCCTTGTTTCGCCGATCCGCCTGCAGAATCCCCCTCCACCAGGTAGATCTCAGACAGGGCGGGGTCTCTGGAGCTACAGTCCGCTAATTTTCCAGGCAAAGGAGACGATTCTAAGACTGATTTTCGGCGTACTAAATCGCGGGCACGACGGGCGGCTTCAGCGGCCTTAAATGCCTGAATTGCTTTTTCCAAAATAGCGTCCGCTACTTGGGGGCGAAACTCTAAATATTCTGTCAATACTTCGCCTACCAAGGAATCGACAATTCCCCGAACTTCTGTATTTCCTAACTTAGTTTTAGTTTGACCTTCAAATTCCGGGTCTGGGACTTTGACAGAAATCACTGCTGTCAAACCTTCGCGAACGTTTTCGCCGGCGAGGTTGGGCTCATTTTCTTTGATTTTGTTGCGCTTGCGGGCGATCGAATTCATCGTCCGCGTCAAAACAGCCTTCAAACCTTCTAAGTGCGTGCCACCGTCGATCGTCCGAATGTTGTTAGCAAAACCTAGAACGTTGTCGCTAAAAGCATCAACGCACCACTGCAAAGCCACTTCTATCTGCACGTTGTTGCGTTCTCCTTGCACGTAGATCACTTCTTCGTGCAGAGGCTGCTTGTCGCGGTTCATGTAGGCGATATATTCCTTGATTCCGCCCTCATAACAGTATGTTTCGATGCGAGGTTCGCTACTTTTAAGCAGTTCCAAACGGTGGTCGCTAAAGGTAATTCTCACGCCCGCATTCAAGTAACCCAATTCTCGCAAGCGCCCGGCGAGTATAGTGTAATCAAATTCAATGCCAGTGCTAAATATTTGAGTATCTGGCAAGAAAGAAACTGAAGTGCCGGTGCGAGTGCCTTTGTTGGGCTTGGCATTAAGTTCAGTAACTGGATTGCCTCTTTCATAGCGCTGTAAATGTTCTTTTTGGTCGCGCCAAACTGTCACTTCTACCCACTCGGACAGCGCGTTAACAACAGAAATACCTACACCGTGCAATCCTCCAGAAACCTTGTAGCCACCACCGCCAAATTTACCGCCGGCGTGGAGTACAGTCATTACTGTTTCTATTCCCGATTTGCCAGTCTTGGCAACGATGCCGGTCGGAATACCCCGGCCGTCGTCTGTCACGGTAACGGAACCGTCGGCGTTGATGTCAATCTCGATGTGAGTGCAGTGGCCAGCCAGCGCCTCATCAATGGAATTGTCCACAACCTCGTAAACTAGATGGTGGAGTCCTCGCGGGCCGGTGGTACCGATGTACATCCCCGGTCGTTTACGGACTGCTTCGAGACCTTCGAGAACTTGAATCTGGTCGGCGCTGTAGCTGCTGGTCATACAAAAATAGCTCCAATAATGAGGCCTAAAGCCCCGAAAGCTTCTAAAATGGGAAAACTCCTAAAATTATAGCACAAAACCGTTAAAGGCGATGCTAGGGCTTTCTGAAGGGAAATTTATCGGGGGGAGGGAGGGGAATAGTTTTGAGATTGCTTGAGGACTGCCCAGGCCGATCGCGGTGAATCAGTGGATGGAGAGAGGGGAAAGCATGGAGAGGAGAGGATTTGAGCGTTTTTATAGGGAAATGTGCGACAGCTTATGCCTAAATTAATTACGATTTGCGGGGCGACGGCCACGGGGAAGTCGGGAGTGGCTTTGGCTTTGGCGGGGCGACTGCAATCCTCGATCCTGAGTGCGGACTCCCGTCAAGTGTACCGCGAATTTGACATCGGAACCGCAAAACCGACGGCGGTCGATCGCACTTGTGTACCGCATCACTTAATTGACATCTGCGATCCGACAGAAACTCTGACACTAGCAGAGTACCAGCAGCAAGCTCAAAAATTAATTGCTGATGTCGATTTTCCCTTGTCTCCTCCTCTGTTGTTGGTTGGAGGGACGGGCTTATATATTAAATCGATCGTCAGGGGTTTAAAAATACCGAGGGTAGCGCCGATGCCCGAATTGCGATCGCAACTTGCGGAACTCGGACAATCTCAATGTTACGCCATGTTGCAGCAGGTCGATCAATCTGCCGCTGAGAAAATTCACCTCAATGACCCAGTAAGAACTTTGAGGGCATTAGAAGTATTTTATGTCACCGGTCGCTCTATTTCCGAGCAGCAGGGCGAAAATCCACCTAATTATCCTATTTTACAAATTGGGTTGGATTGCGCGATCGATGTTTTGGTCGATCGGATCGAACAGCGCACAGAACAAATGCTAGAACGCGGTTGGATTGCTGAAGTAGAATATTTGTGTAAAAAATACGGCTGCGATTTGCCACTGTTGAACACGCTGGGATATCAGGAAATGAAACAATATTTGGCTGGCGACATTAAGCTTGAAGAAGCCAAAGAATTAACAATTTTGCACACGCGGCAATTTGCGAAGAGACAGCGGACTTGGTTTCGAGCTTATCCTGAAATTGAATGGTTTGATGTTAGCACGCCCGATTTATTGGAGCGAGTTTGGCACAGAGTGCAGGAGTTTATCAATTGATTTTATATCGAAATTAAAGATTATTTTTACCGCTTATGAACGCTGATGAACCTGGATGTAAGTTAAATTGAATTGCTAGTTCTTCAACTAAAGTAAGTCTGATTTTTGCGTTAACTTTGACTCGGTAAAATTTCTCTAATTCTTTGCCGAAACAAACGCACAGCCGCACGCTGTCCGACTGTTCGGCTTTGTTCGATGAAACCGGGAATTTCGGCAACGGGTAAAAACGGAAAAGCTAAACTGCGATCGCACATTTCATATTTTCCCTCCACAAGGTGATAAGCTTGCAGCGATTCCCGGCGATACCTCCACAGTTCGGGAACACCAAGAGCAGCATATATGGAATCTTTATTAACAGAAGAATTAGTGTAATCCGACTCTATTGCTAAATCTGGCGGCAAATCCTCTGGGAGGCTGATATCTCTTTTACCTCTGACGCTGGCTTCATTTTGAATGTAGAAACAAGTATCAGGTTCGACAGCACGAGTTAAATCTTCCCGTTCGAGAGTCAGAGAACCAGCTTTCATTACTTCGATTTCTAGCTCGTCTGCTGTAGCTTCAATAAAGCTTTCTATCAGTCCTTTCGGAACTTCATGTTCTAGATGTGGCATCCTGATTTCTAATACTCCTTCATCGTAAGCAATTCTCCAAGCTCTATCGTCCCCAACATCCGCCAGCAATGCTTTAAAAGTTGACCAACTGACACCTTTTAAAATAACTCTGTTTTCGGGGGTAGTTTGCTGCTCTACGGGAGTTGATGTTGTTGTTACCATTTAACAATTCCTTGGTAGCTTCATCAATTTTTATTGTAGTCGATCGACTGCAAATTTAAGGTGAAATTTACAAACATAGTGCAGGCATCGCGTAGGGACACGGCACTGCCGTGTCCTAGATTTCATTTTTATAGAGCGAACTAAAAAGATTTTTTTAATTAACCGCAGAGAACGCAGAGGGCGCAGAGAAAGAGAAAACAGAGAAATTAATAATTTGAGGAACAAGCCGAAAAGCCTGTTCCTCAAATTACATCTCGTGTACTTAATTAAGTGTACAAACTAGCTACATATTCGCCGTAACCGTTATAGGGCAAAGTTGGGCGAGTTTCCCACGACCAACTGTTACCGGGGCCGACTACCCGTTCGCTGGCCTGCGACCATCTCGGGTGCGGTTTGTCGGGTTCGACATTTGCTTCAAAGGCGTATTCGTTGGGCCCGATTGTATTCCAAAAAGTGGCGGGCTGTTTTTCGACAAATTCAATTTTGACTATCGACTTTGCGCCCTTAAAACCGTATTTCCAAGGAATCACTTGCCGCAGCGGCGCACCATTTTGTTTTGGCAGCCTTCGGCCATACAAGCCTGTGGCAAAAAATGCTAAATCGTTCGCCATTTCCTCAACCCGCAGACCTTCGGTATAAGGCCAAGGATAAAATTGCGACATCAAACCGGGGCCGGGAGTAATTTTGGGGTCGTAAAATGAGGTAAAGCGAACGAATTTAGCCTTCGATTGCGGTTCGACATCAGCCATAAGTAATTTCATGGGAAATCCGACCCAAGGAACTACCATCGCCCAGGCTTCTACACAGCGAAATCGATAAACTCGTTCTTCGATAGGAAATTTTTTGTAGAGGTCGTCAATATCATAAGTGCGGGGATTTTTTACTAAACCGCCTACTTCTACTTTCCAGTTTTCTGTTGGCAAAGCTTGAGCGGCTTGCCAAATAGATTTTGTGCCGCCGTACTCGTAAAAATTGTTGTATTTTGTAGCTAAGGCTTCGTCGGTAATCGCTCGATCGACTTTTGCAAAGGCGGGATTCCGGCTCAATTCCGAATATGCTTGGGTTGAGCTTTGATCCAGAGCAGTTTTTGAGCTAGCATTGCTTTGGCAGCCGGTCAGCGGCAGCAGCGAAGCAGTCACGCCGGCGCCAATTAAATTGGTCATGAAGCGGCGGCGGTTGAGAAAGGCTGTTTCTGGGGTAATTTGGGGTTCGAGAATTTCCCAAGGTTTGGGAACGCGAATTAACGGCATAAGTAATAGTTAAAAGTTAGTAGTTAGTTTGGCAAAAGTTGCCTAAGTTTTAATCTGTTAGTCGATTTGAGATTTGAGATTTGAGGTTTTAGATTGACTCCATAGAACAAACAATCGCGGATATTTGGCAATGCCTCGCGATTGTTTTGGCAATGCTTGCGATCGCACTGAAAGTATTCGCAATGACAGTATAACGTAATTCGGTAACAGCAAATCCCGCCGATCGCTCGAATGAACTCGGTACGATCGACCTATTAAACCTCGCTCGCAGGAAAGTCAGCAATTATTTACGCGCGATCGCCCGCGTGCAATTGTGGCGAAAATCTGGGAAACAATTATCATAAAGCAAAGATTCCAATTATTGAGTTTGTCCACAGGAAGCGGCACGCACCGCCCCGCTTTCCTCCCCCACCAGCAAGTATGTCGGACGGGGGTCTCCAGCGGAAAGACAAATGAGTTACTGCACCAATCCCCATTGCCAGAATCCCCAAAATCTCGATCGCGCGACAGTCTGCAAAAGTTGCGAGTCGAACTTGCTGCTAAAAGGTCGCTACCGAGTCTTTCACACCCTTGGTCAAAGTCTCACTTGCCGCACCTTCTTAGCAGTCGATGAAGACCAACCTTCGCAACCCCGCTGCGTCATTCAACAGTTCTGCGGCCCCGCAGCAGCCGCAGACGGTGGCACACACCAAAACCGGACATTTCGCGGCTCGGCCTCAGTTCTCGACGAGTTGGGGAAACATCCGCAAATACCGAAACTGCTGGCATCTTTTGAACTCGAAGGCTGCCAGTATTTAGTGCAAGAATACATCGAAGGCCGCAATTTAGCCGATCGGCTTTCAGAAAAAGGTGTTGTTAAAGAAATTCAAATTTGGTATCTGCTGAGCGAATTGTTGCCAGTCCTGCAATTTGTTCACGAACATCAACTGATTCACGGAGATATCAAACCGTCGAATATTATTCACCGCAAAACTCCTCAAGCATCCCCAGCTTTGGCAGGGAAAGACGATTTTCCCCTGTCCCAGGAAAGTGCCTCTGGGCTAGTTTTAGTCGATTTCGGCGCGGCAATTCCGGCAAACAGCGGGCCGCTGAAAATAGAAACGGTGACAGGTTCTGCCGAATACGCGGCCCCGGAACAAATTAAAGGTCAAGCGATTAAGAGCAGCGACATATACAGTTTGGGCGTCACTTGCATTCACTTGTTAACGGGAATGTCGCCCTTTGATTTGTTTGACATCAAAGCCGAAAGTTGGGCCTGGAGGCATTATTTAAAAGTACCAGTTTCGGGGCGACTCGCCCGCATTCTGGATAAAATGGTGCAGCGAGAACCATCAAAACGCTATCGCTCGACCGAGGCAATTCTCACAGACATGAAATACGGCCCGGCACCGGTAGACGTGATTCTCAGCAAACCCAAGTGGACTTTAGCCATGTGGGGAGCAAGTGCGGTTGCCCTGCTGTCCGTAGTGCTGGGTATTCGCTTGCCATCTCCAGCACCGCAGGCTTTCACTTCTTCTGAGCCTGTTTCTACCATTCCCGAAATTCGGTTCGATCCGCCCCCGATGCAGGATTTCAACGGTGAGGCCTCGCACTCCCGACCTGCTGTGCGGACTCTGGCGGATCGAGACAAAAACCCGGTTTGGGCGGTAGCAGTCGCTCCCAACGGCCGCGTGATAGTCAGCGGGAATAACGACGGCACAATTCATCTGCTGCACAAGCGTCGCGGCAAGCTACTCAAGGTTTTAGCAGGACATTTGGGACCTGTGTGGTCGGTGGCCGTCAGTCCCGACGGCAGGACGATCGCCAGCGGCAGCGCTGACGGTACGATTAAATTGTGGAATTTCTATTCTGGCAAGTTAATTCGGACTTTGGAGGGCCACACCGACGGCGTGTTCTCAGTGGTTTTCAGTCCAGACGGCTCAGCCCTCGCCAGCGTCGGTAAGGATAATACTTTGAAGCTGTGGCAAGTCGAAGACGGTGCCGAGTTGGAAACTCTCCAAGGGGTTTTTGACCAGGTGCATTCGGTGGCTTTCAGTCCCTATAAAGACACTCTCTTTACGGGCAACGGCGACGGTACTATCAAGCTGTGGAATTGGAAGACTGGGGAATTCCAAGCGACTCTCATGGGTCATGTAGATGCTGTTTCGGCTCTTACTGTCAGCCCTGACGGTAAAATTTTGGGCAGTGGGGGCTGGGACAATACGGTGAGGATTTGGGATATCACCAAGGAACACGGGCCCGCACCCTCGGGTGAAGTGATTTTTAACGGTCATGCCGATCGAATTCAGTCTCTAGCTTTCAGTCCGGACGGAGACAAACTCGCTAGCGCCGATTTGAGCGGGACTATCAAGCTGTGGCACATGAGTTCGGGTGAAATCGCCGGCACGCTGAAGGGTCATTCTACTTGGGTGGAATTGGCTTTTAATCCTCAAGACAAAACTCTGATCAGTGGCAGTTTTGACGACACGATTAAGGTATGGCGGTTGTCTCCTTGATTTGTTTGGTTGTCCGCCCCATCAAAGTTGAAGAATCCCCAGCCAAATCAAAGATTTTGGTTGAGGATTCTTAAACTCGGCGATTGAAAGAGACTGTTGGCGATTTCGCATAGGGTGTTACCTCCCCACCTCGGGAACGCAGCATTTGCCTTCGCTCTTTGTAGTTAACAGTTCTATGGTCAATTAGACATTTACTCCCGATCTACCATTTGTAGGGATAAGTGGTGAAACCCCTGGTTGATTAACCAACAGTCTCTTGACATCGCTGCTATACAAACGAAGTCCACTGCAAGCTGACTGAAGTATATCTTTAGGCAATGCCGCCGTTAACGCGGATATTTTGTCCAGTAATCCAGCGGGCTTGTTCGCTGCACAAAAAAGCCGTCACATCGGCAATATCTTCAACTTTTCCAAGTCTTCCCAAAGCAGCCATTTGAGTAAATCTTTGTATTTGTTCAGCGGTTTTGCCAACAGTGAAGAGTTCTGTATCCGTTGGACCCGGAGAAATGACATTGACTGTAATTTGGCGATCGCCCAATTCCTTAGCCAGCGATCGAGTTAGCTGTTCTACCGCGCCTTTTGTCGCCACATAAGCCCCATAAGTTGGCAGTAGCATCGCCGTTGTCGAACTGGAAAAATTAACAATTCTTCCTCCCTCCGCCATGCGTTTAGCAGCTTCTTGACAAGCAAAAAACGTGCCTTTGACGTTAATTTCAAACAGATTATCAAACTCTGTTTCGGTAACTTCCGCTACAGGTTTGTAAAGAATTACTCCTGCATTATTGACTAAAATATCGACTTGTGAATAGGTTTCCAGAGTGCGGTCGAACAAATCGCGAATTTCTGCGGTTTTGCTGACATCGGCTTGCACGGCTAATGCTTTGCCACCTGCGGCTTCAATCGCTGAGACAACATCTTTCGCCTGATCTGCCCCTCTGGCGTAGTTAACGACCACTGATGCGCCTTCTTGGGATAATCGCAGGGCGATCGCGCGTCCAATTCCCCGCGATGCACCGCTCACAATTGCCACTTTTCCTGCTAGTGATGCCATGAGATTTCCTCTGCAATTAGCGTTGATGGTGGTTCATAATAATCATACTATTTTTTTTCCATTCCTGTACAGAAACAAATTTTAAATTTAAAAGAGTCATAATCTCCCTAGAAATCGCGGTTGCTAACTAACACTTGTGGTAAAGTAGTGTCGGCTGTTAAAGTAAAATATATGACCGTAAATTCCGAGTTAGCAGAGCAGTATTTGTCAGCGGGCGAGAGCCTCCAGAAATCAGGAAAACTTGACGAGGCGATCGCTTACTATCAAAAATTACTAGCCATTCAAGCGGATAGTGCGATCGCACTCAACAAGATAGCTGAAATTTATTATACGCAACAGAAATATGTAGAGGCGATCGCCTCATGTTACCAAGCACTTCGCCAGCAATCGAATTTCCCTGCCGCCTACAAAACTCTAGGCAATATCCTGCAATCCCAAGGCAAAATAGACGCGGCCATTCGCGCCTACTCCAAGGCGATAGAATTCGATCCTAATTTGGTCGAAGCCTATGTTAACTTGGGCAGTATGTTTTACAAACAAGGCCAGCTCGATGACGCCATAAGTTACTATCAAAAATCTATTGCTCTTCAACCAGATTTAGCCGTTGCTTATTGGAATTTAGGCAAAAGTTTGGAAGAGGAAGGGCGAATCAATGAAGGTTTATTTTATCAAAAAAAAGCTCTCAATTTACAGCCGGAGTTAGAAGCAAGAAGCAATTCAGGAAACAATAACACTTACTGAAGAGGAATGTTATAGTCAAAATAATTCAATCATTAACGATGCAAGCTGGAGCAACATGGAAATTAACCATAATCCGCTCGAATTCCTAACGGCTAAAGTACAAGAAACAGTTGCCGATATCCAAAACTTAAGCAACCAAATTGATGCAAAGTTCGAGGAAAGTGCAACTGTATTAACGGCGTGGGTACAATCAGCGCCAAGTTCAATGGTTAGTGCCGGGGCGATCGCCACTCAAGAAGCTTTCAAAATAGCACATAACATCCGTTTTGAGAACCTGCCAATAAATCTGCAATCCAAATTTGCTAGGGCTGGGGTGCGTGAGGGAATGCGAGATATTCAAGAAGCAGCAAAAGTATTTGAATCCATACCCGCCCAAATTCGTTCCCAAGGCCCAGAAGCAATTCGCAACTTCTGTCAAGATAAAGATTGGAGTCACATCCAAGCGCACGTCAATGGAGGCGGAAGCGAAGCTGCTAACGGGATTTTTGAATATTTTTGGGTGAATCGTGCTCGCGGTGGTGTAGACATGACTGCTGCCGAATTAGCAGTCGCTAAGCAAGTTTTAGCGGATGCAGCGTTTAAAGCAGCAGTTGCGGAAATCGTTGGGGCTGCAATGAAAGGGGCGATCGCCGCAGCAGTAATTGAGTTAATATTTTCGATCTTAGAAAACTCGCTATTGTGCGTGGAAGGCAAAATTACCCAGTCAGAGTTAGTGGAACAAGTCGCCACCGCCACCGCCAAAGCTGGCATTGCTGGCGGTGTTATTACTGGCATTCTGTTAACACTGTGCATGATATTTCCCCCTATTGCCGCGCTTTTAGGTGCCGCAGCGATGCCCTTAGCGGTTGCAGGTATTGGTTTTATGGGAATTCGCGCTTGGGAAATCTTTTGTCACGGCGATCGCCTATTTGGTATTACTCAACAAACACAAAAATTTCTGGGGCTGACTGAAGAAGTGCAGTAGGGGCTTAGGCCCGGCCGTGTCCTACGTCTAATTAGATACCTGACTTCTTGAAGAAGTGGGGTATCTCGGTATTCTAAATGATTGGGAAACATAAATAGTATGGATTCAGTAGAAAAAACTCAAGATCAGCAGCATCCGCAATACAAGCGCGATCGAGCCAGTGTCAATACTTTATTAGCCTCAGAAGCAAACGACTACAATTTATCGGAATTAGCAAGATTAATAATTCGCTACCGAGGCTTTCCCGGCGCTAGAGATATCCAAGCAGACTTAAAAAAAGTCCTGCAAAAATGGAATTATACCGAAGAAACTCTTTACGAACAAACCCGTAAAATTCACGCCAAAGGTGAGGTTTATAGAAAGCAAAAAAGCGATCAAGAAGATTGGCTTTAAGACACTCAACAATCAACATTAGACCTCTTGCAAAAGTCTCGAATAAGGGCAATAGTGGGGCGATTGAGAGGAAAAACTGATGACTTATGAACAAGTGCAAAGCTTAAAGCCAGAAGCCTTCAAGAGATTATGTGGCGTTGGGTCTACAACTTTTGCAGTAATGGTGTCAGTAAAGCGAACAACAGCAACTTCAGAAACCCAAACCCGGTCGTCCGCCTAAACTGAGCTTAGAAGATCAGGTACTACTGGCATTACAATATTGGCGAGAGTACCGTACCTACTTTCACATTGCTCAAAGCTGGAACATCAATGAATCCACTGCGTTTCGGATCGTTAGGCACGTAGAGAATACATTGATTCGTTCAGGTCGGTTTAGCTTACCCGGAAAGAAAGCACTGCGACAACCTGACTCAGTTTTAGAAGTGGTTGTGGTCGATGTGACCGAAAGTCCAGTCGAGCGTCCAAAAAAAAACAACGACAAGTGTTTTCGGGCAAAAAAAAGTATCACACCTTGAAGTCACAATTAGTGGTCAATCAAAAGACTGGAGCAATTATCTGCAGAGCTTCGTGGTAAAGGCAGAAGGCATGACTTTCGACTATTCATTCTTCAGTAAAGTCAGGCTAGCCACTACAATTAAGCTTTGGCGTGACAAGGG
>NZ_JAUBUI010000057.1:0-43378 GCF_036705385.1 Microcoleus sp. B3-A4
CGAATGCAGGAACCTCGCTCTGTCTTGAAATCTAAACGGAGGGCGTGATTGAGACTTTTTCAGTGCCATTGGACTATGATTCGCACGCGGCCGGGAGTTTCTGCGGTTAAAGGTCGATCGAGAATTAATTGACATTTTTAGTCGATCGTTGCTGTGACTGCCAAGGCTTTTATTTTTTGCCGTGAGGTTTTTTTAATTAATGCTACGCTATCACGCCGATCTCGCGTTTTTGTGAGTTTTTAATTCAAAATAAGATGCTGTTTAACCAAAGACAAATCCGTCTTACCAAAATTCACAACCAAAGCTACATTAAAATTTTCCAGCGATTTAACAAACCACATAATTTCATTAGAAGCTTTACCTTCATAGTGATTAAACAAAATAGAAAATCGTTTTTCCAACTCGGGTTTAACTTTGCCCGAAAGCAGTATAAGTTTCAGCAGTAAACCCATTGTCCTGCTGGCGCCGAGGTTGTACACTAAATCGTAAAAAACGTAGTGGCTGGGATGTTGAGAATTTTCCACTACTAAGAAGTTGAACAACTGGTGGCAAGTCCGAACTAACAATGAATTATTGAATTTCACCGAGTCATGTTCTCGCAATGTATTTTTGATTTGTTTGTACAAACGGTCATTAAATTGACGCCCCCCGTATTCTGGTTCGATAGACGCTATTAAATATTCATATAAATCGACTTTAAATGAGCCGTAAGATGGAGTTTGTCTGGAATCTCTCAGGAAAAATTGAGCCGCTTCTTTGTAGCTGCGATCGCCTGCTACTTTTCCGGCAAATTCCATGACCGCCAAGTGCAGTTCGGCATCGTTCAAAAGTGTGGGATTAGGCGCTCGCTGCACAATTCCTATTTCTGTATTTCTCGGCTCAACCAAATAATTTAAATATTGAGACAAGTGTGTTTCAAATTGTTGCTGTCTTTGAAATGCCAGTTTTTGAATGGTTTGTTGGTCTTCCTCAATGCTGCCCTTGCTCAGTAGAGAATAGCCGTATAAATAAGGATACCGACATATCAATTCGCCCAAAGGAGAATCAGTATCTTGTTGCTGCGGTTCCGCCTCTCTATCTAGGGCTTTTACTAAGCGCTCTAGGGTCTGAAACTCTTCACTTTTAGTAAAGAAAGCTATTTGTTCTTGCAAGCGCTTGACTATGTAAAATTCCGTCCCGAATCGGGGAGAACCCTGCTTAAATAAAGCTACTAAATTTGCGATCGCGAACTGGTTGTGTGATTGCAATTGCCAGCGGTTGATCGGGATGTAGCAGCAGCGGTGTAGGATATATTTAAAGTGCTGATCCAATCGCTTGACGGAGACTATACTGTACAAAGTTGCTTCAATCTCTCGATCGGGATAGCCCATGCCGTCGATAAATAGCTTTCGGAACCGCTCGATCACCTGTGCGGGGGATTCTGTTTCCACGCAGGAGACGATGTGATCGTACAATATCTGTTCGTTGCTGCCTGTTGGAACACTATCTGAGGGCGGGGTGAGGATGCGGCTGTCTGCATCTGTGTCTACGCTGCTGTCTGCAACTTGTGCGACAACCACTGTCGGTTGTTCCCCAAAAGTTCGATCGGGATTCAAGAACCAATAGTGTTCTTGGCTTAATTGTTTGTTCGCAGCCCAATCCAAAGCTGACTGCAAACTTTCCCCTGTCAATAACAGCGATTCATCTTCGCGGTCTGAAGCCAGCCATGCTACTAGCGCCGAGTGGTAGGGAGCCAATTTTCCTAGCTCTTTTTCCACCCAGAAGCGATTAAAAACTGACTGATAAATTAGGTTGGAAACTATTAATTTACCGTGAGATTTAACCACCAGTCCTGACAGTTGTAATTCGATTTTTTCTGGAGAGTAATCTGCTGGTAGTCCCTGGGATTCCCCCGGTTTCGTTGCCTTGAGCGGTTGCAAAGCTTGCTGGTACAGCGTTAACAGTCGCGTCAGGTCGCACTGGCTATGGAAAATGCGATCGCGTATGGGTATCAAATGTTGGGGTTCGTCTTCTTCTTCCCAATTTTTAATAATTCTGTGTTTTACCAGTTTTTCAACCTGCTTAGCTTCGGAATTTCGACCAATAAAAGGCCCGTATTCAAGTACCAAGTGGCAAACTTTTTGAGTTAGAAACGGTTGCCCGCCCGTCCAAGCTAATATTTCTTGGAGCACTTTTTGGGGGCGAAAAGCTTTGAGAGCCAATCCTTTTGCTAGGGGCAAACTTTCGTGCAGTTGGAATCGACTTAAATGAATCTGCCGTCCAATATTAAAAGGGTTGCATCTGGGATCTCGAATCAATTCTGAGGGGGCTGCTACTCCCATAACAGCAAAAGTCAGGCGATCGTATTCCGGTTGCTCTGCCCGTTTCGAGTAACAAGCCCGGATCAAAGCAAAAAAATCGCTGGTACTGAAACTTAGGCTGCTGATGCTGTCAATGTCATCTATGAAAATTACCAGATTTTGCTGAAGTGACTTGAGCAAAACTTTTTCGATAAATATCTCCAATCGCTGCACCGGCGATAGCAGTTCGCGATCGTTCCACCACTTGATGGCATCAAACCTGTTTGTGATGTGTAAACTGCTTGCCATGCGGTACATGATTCCTGCGTACCACTTTTGGGGAGAGATATCAGGGCTGCTGATGCTTCTCAAGTTGATGGCGGCAAAAACTGTACCTTCGGCTTGCAACCTTTTGGCCGTTTGCACTAGCAGGCTGGACTTGCCCATTTGTGGCGAACTCAACACGTAGCAGAAGTCTCCGGCTTTGAGTCCTTCGTAGAGCTCGCTGTCTGCCGATCGCCTGACATAGGTGGGCGCACCGGCAGGCAAATATCCTCCGACTTGATAGTGGTACGTTGAGTTGACTTCTGCTGCTGTCATCTGGGAATTCATCAAGATTTTACGCCCCTATGCTGTGCGATCGAAAGGTTACAAGGTGGAATTATTGCCAGCTTGCTATCGTGGAAAATTTTTGTTCCTCTTTCTCTATTGTCTACTAGCTCAGCTTTCTCCTTGTCAATCTTTACCGTATCTTTGCAAGCGTTCGCCCCAAATCCTACGATCGGCTCAATTGTAGCCCGCAACTTAATTTTTTACACTCGTTCACATAATTGATGATTTTTCACTCGATCGGATTGAGAAGGCTAAAACGCCCTTTTTTTCACATTTTTTTACAAAAATACTTTAAATATCACCCGGTGGTATGATGTTGGCAGGGAAACTCATAACCACAGCGCCGTCAACCTTCTGCCTTCAGCTCCGGCTGCAGGATGCCGGAGAAAAACGCGCTCGCAATAGCTGCCAATAAAAAACCCCAGCGTTTTGCTGAGGACTGCTTGAGTGGGAGATATCGTTAATCTGCGTTTTTTTAGTTGACTTAGATTGCATGGAATTCCATGCTGCTGACTTTCCCCGGGCTTTCGCGTTCGGGGATTCCTAAAGAACAAACTTTTCAGGATGCATCCACAAAAAGTTTAATTCTTAAAGGCTTTGTCAGTACCAGGCTAACCACTTACTCAACTATAAAAGTTAAGTTGGTGGCTAATTGTAGAAGATGCGCCCTGATGGCTTAACTACCCGATGGATTAGCACCCTGATGGCATAACTCCCTGATGGATCGACGCCCTGATGGCTTTCGCTCCACTACCCAAAAAATTCGGGTTGATGGATGATCGTGGACGTTAGTAACACGTCACTTCCGGCGTTGCCGATCGCAAGCGGGTGTGCCTGTCTGAATTGATTATGGCAGGCAGATTTATCAGAAGACAAGTGGGCTATTGCATCAACCCATTTCTGACAGATCGGGTTAGCCAAAAAGTGTCAATCTACGGAAATCAGGGTCATCGAACATGAAAAACAGCATCTTAGTATTAGGGGTAATTGCCTCGGCTGGCTTCGGCTTTTTCCAGGCAGGCAGCGCCAGCGCTTCCGCGATCGCCCCACAACATTCATCAGCCAGCAGTTTGACGGCTTGGGAGAGTCGTCCCGACTTTAACTACACTGGAACGAATGAGGATGGGGACCAAGAAGAGGTAAAAACGGGTAGTAAAGGCAGGAAATAATTGGCGCTCTTGTGTGGTTAGCTCTTGTGCGGTTGTGGTTGTGGTTGTGGTGGCATTTGTTGTCGCAACCGCCTCTGATCGAGGCGGTTAAAACTCGATCCCAAGATCGGTCTACCTAATCCCGGGGGTGGGGATCAGTTTCAGAGAACGGTGAATGGGAAAATAAACAGGTAAGGCGAGTCTGTCGGTGGAGTTTCCCCGCCTATCAACTTCCTTACCTTCTGATGTTCGGGATTCGGATCTGGCACAATCGTATTTGATATCGTAAAAACCCAATGGAAAATACTCTCGAAACTACCCGCAGACAGCGCGTATTGACACGAACCCAGGAACGGCGTCAGGCGACACCCAAAGAAAAACAGTTGATTCACCTGCTAGCCAATATGGCTTGCAGTTTGATTAAATACGACTACAAACACGCAGCCGGGAAAGACACCCTCCCGCCTTCGGAACGCAAGCGTTTAGCGGAATGGCACTACCTGCGAGTTCAGCAAATTCGCCGGATCGAACGCTCATTGGAACCCGTAGCGACCCTTAAGCGCGTGTACTACAAGAGCATCCTCAGTCCGAGAGATCTGAAGTCTTTGAAACTTCTGTGGCTGGAGGAGGACAAAAACCGCGTCAAACGGGTCGATCCTGAGTTGGACGACATCCTCAGCGAAGCTTTGGATCGGGGAGATACTTTAAAACAGCTATTTCACTCGATCGAAGTCAAAGAACGCACCTTTTCTGCAACTCCTAGCCCCGGCACCGTGCCGCTTTGGGTCAAAGAGTGGGAAGACTCGGAATATGACATAAACTTTTTTCCGCCTTCCTTCCCTGCATGGGTTTCGATCGTGGACGACTAGGTTCAAGAAAAACTCTTTGACATGGCATCGATCGTAAAATTCAGATGGTAGACTTATTTGCTATTGCTGCCATTGGCGAAGAGGGTGGGAGCGATCGGCTAAACCAGGCGGCGTTGCGCGCAGGCATCCGAGGACAGAGAAGTGAATCGGAGTCAGTACCATTGTACAATGGGGGAAAACCAGGGCTTCAGCTAATCGCTGATAGCTGATAGCTGATAGCTGATAGTTTCTCATGACTGACTCGATTTCTACTTCTCCTCTAGACTCGGCGGCCGATACAGCCGAACTCCGCTCTCAGTTGAGGTCGGGCTCGGAAAAAACTCAACTGCAACTGCTGCAACAACAAATAGCAGATTCCGGTTGGGATGTATTGATGGAATTTTTATTAGAGCGCAAGTCAGATGCACCGACTGCGGTAATGGGTAAAGCTTACCAAATTCTTTACAGTGCTGGTTCTCCGAGAGTGGCGGAGTTTTTGCAAGCGAATTTTCCGACTGGGGTTGTGCCGCTGCGATCGGACTCTAACATTGATTACACTCCACTGCAACAATTATTGGCGTTACAGGAATTTCAAGAAGCCGATCGCTTGACTTTAGATAAACTTTGTGAATTGGCTGGTGATACAGCTTCCGTGAGAAAGTGGCTGTATTTTACGCAAGTTGAGAGTTTGCCCGTGGCGGATTTGCAAACAATTAATACGCTGTGGAAAGTTCATTCTGAGGGCAAATTTGGGTTTTCAGTGCAGCGGGAAATTTGGCTGAGTTCGGGCAAGAATTGGGATAAATTGTGGCCGCTAATTGGCTGGAAAAAGGGGAATAATTGGACGCGCTACCCGCAAGAGTTTATCTGGGATTTGAGCGCGCCTAGGGGTCATTTGCCGCTGTCGAATCAGTTGCGGGGAGTGCAGCCGTTTGCGGCTTTGATGGCTCATCCTGCCTGGTTGAAGTGAAGGGTTTTGGGGCTTTTGGAGAATGTGGGGCGGGCTGGATGGCAGGCCCCGCTATTGTTTTTGGGGAATTGGGATTTTGATTTTTGAGGCGCAGAAATTCACAGAAATTCACAGGCGGGACGCCTGTTCCACTTTTGGCATAGAGGGAGAAGGGCGATCGCACTTCTAGGAAAGTTTGGAAATTTTGTATAATTGATATTTGAATTAATTAGCGAGAGGGCTGGGAGTCATGGTAGGCATGGGAACCAAACTCACTTTAGCAGAATTTCTAGCTTTGCCCGACGGAGATATATATTGTGAGTTTGTAGATGGTGAAGCAGTTCCTAAAGTGTCTCCAAAATTTTTTCATTCCAGTTTACAGGGAGCTTTGTGTCGCCTGATTCGTGTATGGTGTAAAGGACGCGGGCGAGTGCTTCCAGAATGGGCAATTTTGTTAAAACGTCAGGATAAAGATTGGGTACCTGTTCCCGATTTAACGTACATTTCTTATGAACGTCTGCCGAAAAGTTGGCGGCGAAATGAAGCTTGTCCCGCAATTCCTGAACTGGTGATTGAGATTATATCGCCCGATCAAAGTATGAAGGAATTTGAAGAGAAGGCGAAAGATTATTTGGCGGCGGGCGTTCCGCGAGTTTGGGTGATTGATCCAGAGGCTATTTTAATTAAAAGTTTTTTGACGGATGGTTCGAGTCAAGTTTATACGGATAATACACCGATTGTGGATGAGTTGCTGCCTGGTTTGGAGTTGACGACTAGACAGATTTTTGAAGAAGCGGAATTGATTGATTGATTGAGGGCGATCGTACTCTGTCCAAGATATCAGTCGTAGGGTGCGTGACGGGAAAACTTTAACTCGCGACGGTGGGAGTATTGATTGTCACGCAATGCGATAAAGCCCTAGTATTTACAAGGTACTATGGTTTTTTGGCGCTTACCCGTTACTCATTGAATTAGCGAGCACTTTGATTTAAGATTGTTTGAATTTGATTTTGTACTTGTTCGAGTTCTCGATGTTTGTCAGCCAGCCAAACTTTTTGGGACTCGCATTCTGCTTGATTTTGGCGATCGCGCTTTTCCTGCTGTTCTAATAAATTTTCCCACAGCGAGATCGCTTTTGACATCGCATCGCTATTCGCATCAGCGCGATCGTCAAATACTGCAATAATTCTTTGTTGTACCTTCTCAAAAATAGACTCTGCCGATTCGCCAAATTTCTCAAAGCCTAACTCACAAACTTTTTCCTTAATCTGAGCTTTAACAGCATCGCCATCTAAAAAACTCCAGCCCAAACCGCCACCAGCACCAGCGGCTAAGCCACCCAAAACAACTCCTATAAAACCAAGTCCTGTAAAAAATAGCAACGCAGCACCAACTGCTGCACCAATTCCTAAACCCCCAAAAAATCCACCATCCTCAATCTCGCCAATTGATGAAGCTATTCCGCTTCCACTGCTGCCAATTCCGCCTAAGCTACCTGCTGTTGCTAAGTTATTGAATTGAGCGACCAGGCTAGTGCTGAGTTGCTGGTCAAACTGTTGAAATTCTTGCCGTATTGCCGAAATATCTTCACCGATTTGGCTGTCTAGCACTCCCATATTTTGTTTTAAAATAGACTGTACTTTTTGATTGCCCCAGTCATCAATTTCTTCGGTGATGTCTCGTACAAATTGATCTGCATAATCTTTAGTCAACTTGTCTTGACTCATGATGTGTCCGTGTTCGGAAGTCCAGCGATGACTTTTTGCCATCAGGCGTTGTCCCACTTCTTCCGCCCATTCATGCCAAGATTCAAGAGCTTCTTCTAAAGATTGCTCCATCAATTCATTAGCTAACAATCTAATTTTAACCTCGCGACCGCTTACTTCCGCCATTTGTTCAAATATTTTTTGCTTATCTCCTTGATCAACTGTCAATTTTCCCTCTAACATTTGCCGCCATTGATTCAATTCCTCACAACCAGTGTCAATAATTTGCTTAATTCCGGCGGCGGACTGCCGAAGTGCGATCGCCCCCCGTTCAACAGTCAGAAACTTCTCAACCGAATCAGTAAAACCCTGAAAAGATTTTAGATAATCATCATTTTCATTGCCTGCTAAAATCGCTTCCAATGCAGATTGAGCAGAAATAAAATGAATCCGGTTTTCACCAGCAATCAAATTTTGACTTGTAACAATCGTTTCCACCCTTTTTCGTACCTGCTGGCGACTCTCTTCGCGCCGCAGCAAATCGAAAAAATTAACTACCATAAAAATATTACTCGCGCCTTCGTTATTACCATAATTTAGTTCTTTTCTCAAGTACAAAAGCAGTTCCCGCTCTTTCTCCGTTAAAGCATTTTGAGCATGAGTTAAGAAAATAACCGCATCAGTTGTTTTGAGAACATTTTGGGTGACTAATGTGCGTTCGGCTTGTTCGTTCAATCCGGGAGAATCAATAATTTCTACCCCATTGCGACACAACTCTAATTCGGGATGTTCAAAAACGATTTCGGCAATTTCCGATTTAGCAATTTCATCGGCATAGGAACCATAAGCCGCTTGTTCCGAAATCGAAGCTTTCTCTTGATATTGTGCAGGTGAAATTTCTTCCTCCCGTCCATTGTGGTAGCGACAAATAACCCGGCGCTGCGAACCATATTTCAAAATAGTCACGTTACCACTACAGGGAATATCGCGCACTGGTTGGATTTCCTCACCAAGTAAAGCATTTAGTAAGGTTGATTTGCCTTTACTAAATTCGCCGACAACAGCAACGCGAAAACATGGAGATTGCAATCTTTGAGATACTTTCGTTACTTCTTCTGCTAAAGTAGGAGATAGCACGTTGCGATCGATTCCATCTTGCAGAGTTAAACCTAGTTTTTCACAAAGAGCATTCAGTTGTTGCCGATACTCCTGAAATTTTTTCAACTCCTGATAGGACGAAACAGATTGCTTTGGATTTGTTTTGTGTTTAGGTTTTGCTGGTAAATGTTCGATAATGTGACTGGCAGCACGGACAAACAAAGAATCGAGAGATTGAAATTGGGCTGGATCTAGTAACGAGTGGAGTTCTGTTAAAGCTGCTGTATCGCTTATTGCTTGACTGCTAAAACTGGCTTCCAAAACAGTCAAAAATCGCCCAGCGATTCCGAGTTTGTTGGCGACAATCGTCAAATACTCTTTTTCGCGTTTATCTATTGTCCCATCTGCCGCCGACATTTGATACCCAAAACTAATCAGCAGCAGTTTTTCCTCCTCAGAAAAGCACGCTGTCAGCGCCAGCAACGCCGTCAATTTCTTGTAAACTTGCTGTTCCCGCACGCTCTTAACCATCGGCATTACCAAGGGGCGCAAATTGTTGTTAGCGGGAATAAGTTCCGTAAAAGTTGTCCGCAATCGCTGCGTTTCCTCAGCACTTACCGTACCGTCGGCATGAATAACTCCCAGCAATACCGTCACCAATCCCGCCATAAAAAGCACGGGCGGAGTAATATCCTCTTTTCGTAGGTTTTGCCCTGTCAGTCGGGAAATAAGCTCAACCGTTTGCGGACTAATTAGCGAAGTGTCCATTTGCCGCGCCCTTAGATAATTTTTTTTATTTAAACTATCATAATATATTAGTTATTCTGTGGATTGGTAACACGGTAAAAATTGATGATGAACTTTGTATTTCCCCCGGCGGTACAGGCTGCGATCGAGGTTGGTAAGTACGCACAAGTGTTTACATCTGCTGGAGTGCCGATCGGCTTGGCGAGAGATGCAGCGACGGGACAGTTTGCGGCCCACGCCGTTGGCGCGGTGGTCAACAACAGCCCCCTATCGCCGTTAGTGTCTCCCGTGCAGCTTGCAATGGGAGGCTTGCAGATGTACCAAAACCACATGGGCTTTCAAGCAGTCCAAACCAGTTTGGGCGTGCTGCAAGCGACAACAGCCGTCATTGGGGTGGGAGTTGCGGCTGGGGTAGCCTTGTCGGCGGTGAATTTGCACCAGACTTTGAAACTAAAAAAAGCAGTAGAAAGGCTGGAAGTTAAAGTAGAAAATGGTTTCATCAATTTAGAACAACTTTTGAAAGGTCAAGGCGCGGAAATTAAGCAATTAATTTCCGAAGTGGTTGCAGATATAAAATTTGAGAACCATCGCCTAGTCTTAGTGCGGGCTTACGGGTTATTTAATCAAGCAATTCAACGAATGCGATCGGCTTTGAAACTGCAAGATATCAACCGCCGCAATGCTGAAATTGATGCAGCGCGGGGGATGTTGTTTGAGGCTTTAGCAGACTACAGAAATCCGCATTTATTAGAAGAAACTTGTGCGGGGGGACAGTTGCGTCGGTTAGAGTGCAGTTGGGCGATCGAGCAAAGTATTATCGGCACGTATCAGGTGCAAAATGAATTTGGTGCTGCGGGCGATCGGCTTTCTCAACTTCAACAACAAATCCGTCAAGATGGCTTAACCGTAATTGCTGGCTGCGACTCTGACGAGGAACTAGATTTTCTCTTCCCAGAAATCACGCGAATTCACAATCACGATTTAGCCGCATTAGACACTTGGCAAAATCAGATTGACTGGATAAAATCTTTGTCGCAAAGTGAGTTAAAGCAGTTAGAGAGTGCTGATTTTAGTAAATCAGACTTAGCTGTTATGGGGGATAAAAATTCAGCCACAACAGCTTTAGCGATACCGGATGAACAGTTATTTTATGAAAATTTGAGACCGAAGTCTCATTTTTATGCGCTTCGCACTCAACTCGAATTAATGCTCGATCGGCAGCGACGTGAAGACTATGAAAGCTATATCATTAAGCAAGGGCAAATAGCGGGCCATAAAAGTTTAGTATTGTCCAACTTGGAGAAAGCATCAGATTTGGCGGTTGCTAATCTATTTTACTATTTCAGAATCCGGGATGAATCAGAAGACGAATTAGAATTAAAGTTCGATGGAACTACAACGGATACCCATACTCCTACCGTTGTTGCAGAATCTTCCCCAAGCGATCGTGTCAAGCAGAAAAATCCTGAAACAACAGAAGCCTCGCTCGAAGAGGATTCGCAAGCTATGAAAGAATTTGGATTGACTCCTGAACAAACCAGAATCATGTTCAGCTATCAGTACCACTTGGTGCAAGCTGATATTGACAATCAATCAAATAACGACGTTAAAAACACCATTAAGCAAGAGTTTTTACGCGGTTTTCAAGGTAATATTGACAATCAATCAGAGCCTGTTAAAAATATCCTTAAGCAAGAGTGGTTGCGCCATTGGGAAAATGCAACTACACTGTTTTTGAACAGCCAAATTGCACCTGAAACTCCACAAAACAGTTCATTGAACTTAATTACTGATTTTGAATCCCTCAAAAAATCGGTAAAATCCCACCTCATCTCTCCTGGAAATCAATTGACTCGGTATCTAATTTTATTAGAAGTAACACTGTTTCAACCCTATTACCCATTAGGCGATAGTCGTGATGAAGCATTCAAAGATTTAAAACTTGAACAAGAATACACCGGAAAGCTCAGGGATTTTGCTAGATCGCTAGACATAGATCCAGATTGTGTTCTCCGCTTTAAGTCCAACTACAAAGAAGCCATCCAAGGAATTAAAGGCGGCATAAATCCTTGGTTTCTTGGTGCAGTCGGAGCAGTTGTGTTAGGAGTAGTAGCTGTACTTGCCACACCATTAGTAGTAGGTTTACTTGCACCGATACTAGCACCTGGTTTATCAGGTGCAGCCGCAGTATCCGCCGTTTTAGCCGCACTTGGAGGAGGTGCGATCGCCGCCGGTGGCATGGGAATGGCTGGCGGAATGGCCGTAATTGTTGCTGGCGGTTCAATTCTCGGTGCTAGTGCGGGAGTTGGTGTTGGCGCTTTATTCAGTCAATCTCCCGACACCGCTTTAATCCAAGCAGCCAAGTTAGAAGTTGTGATGCGCGAGATTGTTGTCATTCAAAAAGACATCCGCAAGGCTCAAGAAATTCTCAAAGAACAGCGCCTCGCCATACGCTCCATTGAAGATCAACTAGACGAGCTACTTCTTAACCAGCAAAAAAATCACAAAGAAATCGAAAATCTCAAAAGAGCGATCGAGTATTTGAAGAAAGCACTCGAAAGAAATCAAGCCTTAATGTAGCAATCATTACGCACTACAGACAAAATAACCCTAGTTTATTACACCTAGGAAGCTGATTTTCACGATCGCACCTCCTACTCAAAGACATTCATTAAGTTGTTTCATATCCCCTTGCGGCTGCACTTGCTTGTGCAAACTAATTTTGTCGCCCACTTCATACCCCGAATTAAAACCCGCCGCGCTGCTGACTTGAGAATCTGTTCTCGTTCTAATTTTAACCCCTCGGCCCTCTAGATAATCCGCGATCGCCTGTTGATTTTTCTCAAACATCGATCGCACTACAATCCCTGGAGTCGCCGCCGCATCCCCCGAACCCGGAATCCCCGACTCTTCCATCTCCTGTTTTTGTTCTAACAATCTTTGTGTCAACCTTGTCGCGCATCCAACCCGAAAAGCATTCAGATACGCCAACCCCCTGCCGTTTCCTTTGCGGTATTTAGCCCTTTTTTCAATCGCAGAACTCAAATACTCGTACAGGTGTTTGCAAACAATCAGGTTTGTAGAAGTTCCCACCAAAAACATACTGCCATTATAAGTATTTCGCATGGCATTGCAACCATTAGCGTCGGCAATTCCCGAAAGCAGCATCATTTTCCAAGTGACAAATTTGGATGTTGTTTCAACTGAGTCTTCGTCAATCTCTTCTTGGTGATTTGGCCCTAAATCCGCGAGGCTGAGATTGTACTGTGCCAGTAAAAGGGAAGCTTTTTCGGCCGCAGCAGTCGATTCGTTTTCATTGGATGAGGTGGCGAGGGCTAAAAGCTTTTTGATTCTTTCGACAATACTTGTGTCTGCCATTTTTCAATCGGTTTTAGGGTGAGACTACGCAGTGGCAAGGATTTGGGTAAATTCCCATTTTAGTATAGCTGGGAATGTGCGATATTTTTTGAGGAGGATTTTTTTGAACCGCAGAGGGCGCAGAGGGCGCAGAGAGAGAGAAAGAAAGAAAGAAAGAAAGAAGTTTGCAACTGATGCGCGGATTGGTTACTCTTCGAGGACTTCCAGGACTGATTTGGGCAGCAATTTATCTTTAAACCAGACTACTTTTGCTGGCACGTCATTTACATTCACCCCGGCTTTTTCTAAATTCAGCCGTTCGGAAATAGCTAAAATCAAGTGATCGCATTCAGACTTCTGTACTTGTGCAAATTTCTTTTGCAAATACTCCGGCCGCCAATAGCCAACTATTTCTAATAAAAATACTCGCCCGTCGGGATGCACCAACCGAAAGTCGGGAATCATCACACTACCTGGAATCGGAATTAAATCAACTTCTCGCTCTAGTTGCCACTCGGTTTTTGTGGAATTCCATCTTTCAGCAAATGCGGCTTCTAACATACTATCATAAGGCTTGCCCGGGGGATAGTGGCTGACTAAACCGCAGTCTGAATTTAGGGTAAATTTACCTGTTTTCAAAACACCGCTAAAAGGATCTTTTGTGTGCAGTGTCGAGTGCATACTCCATTTGGTGACGTGCAGCAGTGCGGGCAGCATTTTCGCCAGGGCTAAGCCGTAGCGGGTGCTGGGTTTGAATAAGCTTGTAGGGCCGTCTATTGTCAGTGTAAAACCGTGGTCTGCATCGCCTTCGATGTAAGTCATTAATTGAAATAGTTTCAGATAGCGAAATAAGAGTTTGTATTCTCCTGGATCGTTGCGGTGGGCGGTTAATTGGACTTGACTTGCTCGGTAAAATATGCCTTGAACTTGAGAAAGATTGTATTTGTGAAGCAAGTTTTCGGGAGTTGGTGCATTAAACTCAGTGAGGATTTTGTTTTCGTTTAAATCCGCGTATAAACCTGTAGTGATTTCGTGAGGCAAAACTTCTCTGTTTAACTCTTGGCTGAGTTCACTTGCTACTTTTTCCAGGGTTAATTGGGTGGATTGAGGGCCGGGAGTCGATCGCGCAGACAAGGCAAAAACCCGCTGTCTCAACTCTGAGGGTTCTAGGGGACTGATGACTTCCAAGGTGCAGAAACCGCCTTTCAGCAGGTGCGCTAATCCCCGTTTCAGCCGATAATCGGGGCTGTCGCCTTCTAATTCTAGCAAGCGTCCGTCGAGTTCGCCTTGGGTTTTGCCGATCGACTCTTGAAAGCAGTTTATCGTTTCGGTAGCTGCTTCCAAGTTTTTAGCATCTACCTTGAGGCGGAGAGGAATAATTGATTCTCCGTTTTGGCGGTGACTTAATAAATCAGTGGGTAGCATTTGTTAATAGTTTTTTATTTTTAACGAACCGCGAAGACGCGAAGAACGCGAAGGGAAGAGAGAGAAAGAAAGAGAGTGTTTAGAAATAGTTTAGGCTTGCTACCACGGAATTTCATCATTGTCTTCTCCCCATTTTGCGGGTGATTCTGCTGCTTTTTTGGTTGTCTCTCGGTTGACTCCGTAAATGGGTGTCGGTTTGACGGTTTCTAATTTCTGATATTCTGGCTTTTGCGGTTCTATTTGTGTTTGTGGTTGGGGTTTGTGAAGCTGCATTCCTCCTCGGCGGCGTTGAGATGTTCTTTCTTCGCTGGTGTCTTCGGTGACGACTTCGTAGAGAATTGCTAACTTATTTACATCGCTGCTTTTGCGGAGAACTCGACCCAATCGCTGAATGTATTCGCGTTCGCTGCCAGTACCTGACAATATGATAGCAATTCTGGCGTCGGGAACGTCCACTCCTTCGTTGAGAACGTGGGAGGCGACGAGGGTTTTGTATTCGCCGCTGCGAAACCGATCGAGGATTTCGTGGCGTTCTTTGACTGGGGTTTGGTGGGTTATTGTGGGGATGAGAAATTCTTGGGAAATTCGGTAAACTGTGGCGTTGTCTCCGGTGAAAATTAGGGTGCGCTGGGGAGAGTGTTCTGCTAGTATTTGGGCTAAGATTCGCAGTTTGCCTTCGGTACAAAGGGCGATTTCTTTGGCTTGGCGGTGGGCTAGCATGGCGCGCCGTCCCAGGGGCGATCGCGCGCTTGCCATGATAAACTGTTTCCAACCTTCGAGGCTGGATATTCTGATGTTAGACTGTTTTAAGAAGTCGTTGCGAATGTTGATTAATTCGGCGTAGCGGTCGGTTTCTTCTTTTGACAGTTTTACCATAATTTGAACTATTTTATGGTCGGCTAAAGCATCGCCTGCCAAATCTTCTGGTCTTTTGCTAAATACTGTCGGGCCGATCAGGAAATGCAAATCGCTGTGGCGGCCATCTGTGCGATCGGGTGTAGCTGTCAGTCCGAGTCTAAAAGGCGCGATCGCATATTCGGAAATTACTCGATAAAAGTCCGTTGGCAAATGGTGGCATTCGTCAAAAACCAGCAAACCGTATTTATTGCCCAAGGTTTCTGCATGAATACTTGCACTGTCGTAGGTAGCGACTAAAATTGGCGTTTTGTCCCGCGAACCTCCGCCCAACAATCCGATTTCGATGTCTGGAAAAGCTGCTTTTAAATTAGCATACCACTGGTGCATTAAATCGAGAGTTGGTACTACAATTAATGTACTGCGACCAGTGACTTGCATGGCTAATTGTGCCAGATAAGTTTTGCCGGAAGCGGTGGGGAGGACGACTACTCCTTGGCTTCCTGCTTCTTGCCAAGCTGCGAGGGCTTGTGATTGATGCTGGTAAGGCTGCATTTCCACGCTGGGTACGAGTTCGAGTAGTTCGTATCCCCTAGCTTCGTCGGTGAAGTGAATGCACTCGGCTTGGAGGCATTCTACCAGCGGGCGGTAGTGAATGGCTCGAATGCGGTATTTTTCCACGCGATCGTCCCATGTCGCAAAATCCACCCAGTCTCTGCCTTTGGGCGGCGGGTGTAGCAGGAGGGTTCCGCGATCGAATGTTAAGGTAGGTATTCGTGGCATTTGTTTTGAGACCCGCTGAGTGCAAGCCTGTTAATTATAAGTGAGCGATAAAATATATTGACAGCAGACTCTCTATCAGCTATTATTTAATCACATCTATTAAACCCTGGTGTATTTTAATCTAAAATAGGGTTAACTTAAAATTAAATAGTAATCCTTTCAGGATTGGTCAAAGTTAATATTTCTTTCTTTTTTCCTTCTATACACCATCAGGGGTTCCTCTACAAAAAATCTCGTTCACAAATCAAATAGGATTACCCGAGGATTTTTTGTAGCCGACCAAATTGCCCCTATGTCAAAAATGTCAAAAAAATGTAGTAGGTACTTTAGTCATTGCTTCTGAATTGCCGAAACAAGGTATGTGCTGACTACACAATGCTTGGTATTAATTAGATATTTTTCCCACGGCATCGAGTTCAATTATCAGCGGAATAATATGTTTGATTTTGTAGAATACAAAAAAAGATTTTTAGCATCGACTAAGGACTGGAATAACGAGAAGTGGAATAATTTTGATGACAATCCCTTCCTGCTTTCGGCCCCAATGCTTCAAGATTGTCACGTTAAGAATTGTCGCTTTGTTGAAAGTCGATTAAAGATATTGGAATATCTGCCTAAAGATAGTGTGGTGGCTGAGGTGGGAACTCAATACGGGCGCTTTGCCGAAAAAATTATGGCTATCGCCAAGCCCAAAAAGCTGCATTTGATTGATTATAATTTTGATTTATTCAAAGCAGAAATCAGCAAAAAACAAAAAAGTCTAGTTCAAGAAGGGATAGAAAATGGAACGGTAGAGCTTCACGAAGGCGATTCTTCGACAATTTTAAGGAGCTTTCCTGACGAGTATTTTGACTGGATATATATCGATGCCGACCACGAATATCAAGGTGTATGTAAAGATATTCAGCAAGGTTATACTAAAGTTAAAGCCGAAGGAATGATGGTTTTTAACGATTACACGAATTGGTCGGTATGCGAGGTGATGCCTTACGGTGTGGCGAAAGCAGTCAACGAGTTTTGTATTGCGAATAACTGGGAAATGGTATTTTTTGCCTTTCAGTCATTAGGCTATCACGATGTTGCAATCAGAAAAAATACTGGGGAAACGGCGCTGCGAATTCCGTTGGAGGCAGCCAATTCCGAATTGCAGAATTACCAATATCAAATTCAACAGCTACAGTTACAGTTGGAACAAGCTAAAAAGACGATCGACTTGATGGAATACGATCAATTTGGGAAATTGCGATCGCTCTGGCGGAAAATCCAACAAAAATTCTCCTAGCCCAGCCGGATTGCCCAATCTAAAATCTACAATGGTATTGTCCCGCTGGGGATGGTTTTTAGGTTAGATTCGATCTATGTATGGCTGAGATTAGAGGTTATAGATGGAAATAGGCGTCCCCAAGGAAATCAAGGATTTAGAGTTTCGAGTCGGGCTCAGTCCCACAAGTGTCCGGGCTTGTTCGGACAAAGGCCACACAGTTTTTGTGGAAACGAATGCTGGTGCTGGGGCCGGTTTTGCGGACGAGGACTATGTTCAAGCAGGGGCTAAGATTGTCTTAAACGCTTCAGATGTCTGGAAGCGCGAACTAATTGTTAAAGTTAAGGAACCGCTGCCTGCGGAGTATCCGCTGATTCAAAAAGAGCAGTTGCTGTTTACATATTTGCACTTGGCAGCCGATCGCACATTAACCGAGCATTTAATCAGCAGCGGAGTCCAGGCCATCGCCTACGAAACCGTCGAACTCCCGGACAGAAAATTGCCGCTCCTGACGCCGATGAGTATTATTGCAGGGCGTTTGGCCGTGCAGTTCGGAGCTCGGTTTCTAGAACGACAGCAAGGCGGCCGGGGCGTACTTTTGGGCGGTGTACCAGGGGTAAGACCGGGTAAAGTTGTGATTTTGGGCGGCGGAATTGTCGGCACAGAAGCAGCGCGAATTGCTGTAGGAATGGGCGCGAGAGTGCAGATTTTAGACGTAAATGTCGATCGCCTAGCTTATTTAGAAACTCTGTTCGGTTCCCGAGTAGAATACCTCTATAGCAGTCCTTTGCAAATTGAAGCAGTTGTTCCCGATGCTGATTTGTTAATCGGCGCTGTTTTGGTCTTAGGTAAAAAAGCTCCTATTCTGGTTTCTCGCGAATTTGTTGCCAAGATGCACCCCGGTTCTGTGATTGTTGATGTCGCTGTCGATCAAGGCGGCTGCGTGGAAACTTTGCGGGTAACTTCTCACACAAATCCTACTTATGTTGAGGAAGGAGTCGTGCATTACGGCGTGCCGAATATGCCCGGTGCCGTGCCTTGGACTGCGACTCAAGCTTTGAATAACAGCACTTTGCCTTATGTTTTGCAGTTGGCAAATAACGGGATTAAAGCTTTGCAAATGAATCCGAGTTTGGCGAAGGGATTGAACGTGCAGAATCACCGATTGGTGCATCCGGCCGTGCGCGAGGTTTTCCCCGATTTGGCCGATTAGATTGTCATTTTTTTAGCAAATCCCGTAGGGTGCGTCAGATCCCAGCTTGTGGATTATTAATAACGCGACGGGATCTCACGCACCCTACTCAACTACACAGCGTTTAGCGATGTTTCGCTAACAGTAAATCCTCGAAACTAAAGCATTTCTCAACCCGAACAGTAATTTGTGCAAAATATTACTCGCAGCCGAGGAAAAAAATATTTCCCAAAACACTTGACAAACTGGTGAACACATGGCAACATAGTAATTCGTGACCGATGCGGAACTGGCGGAATTGGTAGACGCGCATGATTCAGGTTCATGTGGTGCAAGCCTTCCGGGTTCAAGTCCCGGGTTCCGCATTCCAAAGGCAGAAGGAAGTTTGGGGTTAACCCGGTAAAGGCAATAACCCCATTCGCTCTGCTGAATTAAACAATGTTGACAAGTATTCAAAACCCCCTAGTTAAAGAAATTCGCAAGCTGCACAGCTCGAAGGGACGCAGGGAACAACAATTATTTTTACTCGAAGGGACGCACTTGCTCGAAGAAGCTTGCGCGGCAAAATACCCGCTAGCAACGGTTTGCTGCACTCCCGAATGGCTGGATCAGCACGGGGAACTTTGGCAGCAAGTTGGTAATTTAGCCGATCGAACAGAATTAGTAAGTGCAAAAGTGTTAGAGTCGATCGCCACTACAGTCCAACCCGACGGCATTGTCGCCACCGCACCCCGCACAGCAACAGAGCCCGCAAAATTGTCAACTTTAGGAATAGCCTTAGAAACAATCCAAGATCCCGGCAACTTGGGGGCGATCGTCCGCACGGCTGCGGCTGCTAATGCCGACGGTTTGCTGCTGAGCGCAGACAGCGCCGATTTAGACCATCCCAAAGTGCTGCGCGCCTCAGCAGGAGCTTGGTTTAAGCTGCCAATGGCAGTCAGTCCCGATTTAACCGCCGAAGTCTCTGCATATAAAAATCGAGGAATGCAAATTTTAGCAACCGTCGCCGGGGCCAGTTTAAGTTATTGGGAAGTAGATTTGCGAGTGCCGACTTTGATAGTTTTGGGCAACGAAGGCTCTGGTTTGTCGGAAGAATTGAGGAGTTTGGCCGATCGACAAATCCAAATTCCCCTGAGTCGTGGCGTAGAATCTTTAAATGTGTCGATCGCAGCAGCCCTCATGTTGTACGAAGCTCAACGGCAAAGAACTGATTAGACTTATTGCATAAATTTTTGATTGATAGAGAAACCGCAGATAAACGCAGATTTATTTGCACATAGGAGAGCGAATGCCTGCTATTCAAATCTCTTATTTAATTGTTAATTAATCCTTATCTGTAGGGCGGGTTCATCAATATCTGTAACTTCAGATTTCTACCCTTGGACAGACGGGTGGCCTGAAATCGGGTTTTTCAACCAAAATACCTCGTTACAGCCCGCAGATTCGGTAAAAAGGCCGGTTTCTTGGGTTCTTTGTGCGATCGCCAACTGAAGCTACTGGGCCTTTAAATTGTATTTTTCACTTCGCTGTGCCCCAGTGTTTCCTCCCCCTCTCCCCATCTACCCCTCTGAGATGTGGCGGATTTTGTTTATATTGATGCAAACTGTAAAGCCAGGAAAGCGGATACTCTCGTATCAACAGTTCAGGCTGGCATGAAATAAATATGAAGAAGTGTAGGCAAGTGCTCTCACAAATGTTAAGATTCTTAACATAAGATAGTATTGTGCACACCCCAACCAAAACCTAACCTGAGACGGTTCTGACTGGGAGTAGTAGCTAGCTACCATAAAATTAAGCCTCTTTAAATGGAAGGAAAGCGCAAGTCCCCGCCCGCTTTCCTTCCCAGCTAAAGCTAGGGGTTTGCGACTACCGCAAACCTTTAGAGGCACAGATCCTCAGCGGGAAAAGCTCATGAAAACTCTTAAGTCCTCAGATACAGATTCTGTTCGCGCTTACTTGCGGGAAATCGGCCGCGTTCCCTTGTTGACCCATGAGCAAGAAATTCTCTACGGGAAACAGGTACAGCGCTCAACCGCACTGCATCAGGAGAAAGATATTTTAGCCGAAGAGTTAGGCCGCGACCCGACGGCGGCTGAATGGGCACAGGCAGTTGGGCTGTCTGAGGCACAGTTGCAGCGGACGATCGAGCAGGGGGAAAAAGCAAAGCGCCAAATGGTGGAAGCGAATCTCCGCCTGGTAGTGTCTGTTGCCAAAAAATATATCAAGCGCAACGTAGATTTACTGGATCTAATTCAGGAAGGCACGATCGGGATGCAGCGGGGAGTAGAAAAATTTGACCCGACTAAGGGCTACAGATTTTCTACTTATGCTTATTGGTGGATTCGTCAGGCAATTACTCGGGCGATCGCCGAAAAAGGTCGCACCATCCGCTTGCCGATCCACATCACCGAAAAGCTCAACAAAATTAAAAAGGCTCAGCGCCAACTTGCTCAACAGCTTGGTCGCGCGGCCACGGCTGCTGAATTGGCATCAGAGCTAGAATTGACTCCCAAACAGATTCGCGAATATCTCGATCGCGCGCGCCTGCCACTTTCCCTGGACTTGCGCGTGGGAGACAATCAAGATACAGAGTTGGGCGATTTGTTGGAAGATACGGGTACTACCCCGGAAGATTTTGCCCTGCAATCTTCCCTGCGGACTGACTTAGACCACCTAATGGCGGAACTGACTCAGCAACAGCGAGAAGTTCTCGCCTTGCGGTTCGGTTTAGAAGACGGGCAAACCCTAACTTTGGCCAAAATAGGCGATCGTCTCAACATCAGTCGGGAACGAGTGCGGCAAATAGAACGGGAAGCTTTGACCAAGCTCCGCAAGCGCAAGCAAGATATCAACGATTATCTAGCCAGCTAGCTAGATTATTGGGGATTGGCGATCGGACATTTCGCCCACTCGCAATCCCCAATCTAAAATCGTAAAAACCGCCGCTTTTAATTCGGTTGTGCCCACTTGGTTGCTACAAATGTCCTGCTACATTAGTAATTACTTAGTAATAAAGATCAGCAGCGATCGGATAAGGGTTATTTAATTTAACCACCCGCGTCTAAAATAACAAGCTGTATCTGCAACGGAGGTACTCGTGAGCAACTCATCTAATAAATCCCCAGAATTCTTTGAAGAAGACGGAGAAAATGCCAACTTATTATGGCAATACGTGCAGTCAATGGCTCCCGACACAGTTTCTCAGTTGTCTAAGCCGACTTCTCACGAAGTGTTTCAAGTAATGGAGCGAAATATTGTTGGACTATTGGGGAATTTGCCTTCGGAACACTTCGGGGTGACAGTGACTACCAGTCGCGAACATTTGGGTAGATTGCTCGCCTCGGCTATGATTAGCGGTTATTTTCTGAAAAATGCCGAACAGCGAATGACTTTTGAAAAGTCCCTACAAGCCAGTGAGAGACATGGCTCGGACGATTAGTAGATTGTTAACATTTAAGTGATCCAAGTGTCAAGCCCCCCCTCGCAAGATGGGGGCTTAATATTTTAGATTTTAGATTTTAGATTTTAGATTTTAGATTTTAGATTTTAGATTGTTGATTCAATAATAATTGAATAATTATTGATATTATTCTTAAATTCCCAATTCCCAATTCCCAATTCCCAATTCCCCATTCATAATTAATATGTCTCTTCCTCCTTCGGCCCACAAAGTTATCGGCGTTGCTGCAATCTGGAACGATCGCCAACAAATTTTGATTGACAAGCGCCGACAACATGGACTGCACGGGGGTTTCTGGGAGTTTCCGGGCGGAAAAATAGAGCCTGGGGAAACAATCGAAGCTTGCATAAAACGGGAAATTATGGAGGAGTTGGGGATTGTCGTAGAAGTTGGCGATCGCTTGATTACAATTGACCACGACTACACTAAATTTACAGTTAGACTATACGTGCACCACTGCCGCCACGTCAGCGGTGAACCGCAAACGATTGAATGCGATGAAATTCGCTGGGTGACACTGGACGAAATTGACCAATTTACTTTTCCCAAGGCAAACGCACAGATTATTACTGCACTGCGGAAAAGTTGAGCTGTAATAGAAAATTCGGTTGCTACTTTTCAACTGACAAATGACAGCTAACTTTTATTTTTGGACGGGCAGGGTAAAGTGAAAACAACTGCCTCTATCGGGTATAGAATCTACCCAAATTTGACCGTAGTGGGCGCGGATGATGCCTTGGCACAGAGACAGTCCAATGCCGTAACCGTCTGTTGATTTATCTCGCTGCAAGCGAAAGCTGTCTTCAAAAATGCTCGCGCAATCTTCTTCAGGAATTCCCGGGCCGCTGTTGCAAATGCTGACTTGAACTTTGTAAGCGGTGCGGTGGAGAATGGAAAGATTAACAGTTCCTCGGTCTGGGGTGTACTTGCTGGCGTTGTCAAGCAGGTTGACCATGACTTGTTTGATGCGATCGGGATCGGCATAAACCAAGGGCAAATCTGCGGGAATGTCTGTTTCTAAGTTCAGACTTTTCGCCTGAAATTTGTCTTGAAACTGCAAGATTACATCTTGACAAATCGCCCCCAGTTCGATTCTTTTTGGTTCAATGTGGAGTTGAGCGTTTGTACCCCGGGCTGCTTGCAGGATATCTGTAATCATACGATCGACAATTTGGATTTGGCGGCGGGCTTGTTTCATCAAATGAGCCGCCAGACTCGGTGTCAAACGCGACTTTTCCCCCTCTTTCACCTTCTGACTTGACTCCAAAGTCTCCAAAGCCAAAGATGCTGCCGTCAAGGGATTACGCAAGTCGTGAGCTAGCATCGCAATAATCCGGTCTTTCAACTGCAACTGCTCTTGCAGGTGTTCTTTTTCCTGTTTGAGACGAAAAACTTCATCGGAAAGCTGCACAAGTTCGGCCGCGCAAGCAACGGAATAGATGGGTTTTGGGTTAGTCATGCTTTCAGCAAGTGCTGAGGCCGACTGCTGCTGAGCTGCGTATTCTTCTACAGAACGCTTCCAGCGGGGCCACCAGTGTTCGAGTTGGGCGATTAAATTGCTGCCGGCGAGAGTTTGTCGCGGATCGGGATGAATTTTGAGCAGCGAGGGAGTGGCTACAAGTTTAAAGTGTTCGGCTAAGTCGGGCTGTTCTCCTACGTCGATGATTTGAAGCTCAAAGTCGCAGTCTGCTTTCAAATCCTTGAGGGACTTGCGGATGTGTCTGGTCTGTTCCCGGGAAGAGGAACGCTTGTCTACGAACAGCAAAAGCTGTAAAAGCGGTGCGGAATTGGCCTGCTGTTCGGGAGAACAGTCAGTGCCGCTGGTGCCGAGTGTTGGATGGACGCTGTTGAGCTTTTCGATCGGGTGAAAATAATTGAGCATTGCCGAGCCGAGTTATTTCACTTCTACTTTAATTTAATACTTACTTTAGATTTATGCTATTGTCCGATAATTTCATTACAGGCGGGCAGATGATATTTTTGAGATGGAAGAAAAATGAGTCGCTGCGGGTGGTGGTTCAAGTGGCGGCCGCCTTTTTTGTGCTGTGCCTGTTGCTGACACTGCACCGCTACTACAGCTTTTACGCTACTTACGACCAAGGCATTTTCAATCAACTTTTTTGGAACGGCACCCGGGGTCACTTGTTTGAGAGTTCCCTCTCTTCGGCGTTGTCCACTAATGTGGTTCACCAAAACCAGCTCCCGGAAGTATCTTACTACCGGTTGGGGCAGCATTTTACTCCAGCACTAATGCTGTGGTTGCCAATTTACTCGCTGTTTCCCTCGCCCGTCACTTTGACTGTGTTGCAGGTGACTTTAATTACGGCGGCGGGAGGGGTGCTCTATGCTCTCGCCAGACACTATCTGGAACCGAGGCTGTCGGCGACAATTGTTGTGAGCTATTACTGCGCTAACGCGGTTATCGGCCCGACTTTGGGCAATTTTCACGATATTTGTCAAATGCCGCTGTATGTCTTTAGCTTGCTGCTGGCGATGGAGAAGCGCTGGTGGCCGCTGTTTGGGATTCTGGCAACTTTAATTTTGGCCGTGCGAGAAGATGGGGGAGTTGTTTTATTCGGCGTCGGAGTTTACCTGATTTTGAGTCGGCGCTACCCCAGGACTGGTTTAGCCGTCTGCCTACTCAGTTTTGGTTATATGATCGTCCTGACCAATCTGATTATGCCTCGGTTTTCTGCTGACATATCTCAGCGGTTTATGATGGAGCGCTTCGGTCAATATGCCGATGGAAATGAAGCTTCAACTCTTGAAATTATTTGGGGAATGGTTAGCAATCCCGGGCGGTTGGTGGCTGCATTATTTACTCCGTTTTTTGGTAAGATTAGATACCTCCTTGGTCAGTGGTTGCCATTAGCTTTTGTTCCAGCTTTCGCGCCTGCGTCTTGGATGATAGCTGGATTTCCGCTGCTGAAGCTATTTTTAGCGAAAGGACAGTCGGTGCTGGCGATTAATATTCGCTATGCGATGACTGTGGTTCCAGGGCTTTTTTATGGGGCAATTCTGTGGTGGGCCCAGCGTCAAAAGGAAGAAGATAGAATGGTGAGAGAGGAAAAAATGTTCTTGCGTTTTCCTTCTGCTTTATTTCCTCTGCCTTCATCTTCAAAGTTTCGCCGCTTTTGGGCATTTTGCATCTGCTTGTCGCTATTTTTTACCTTCACTTCTAACCCAAATCGGACTTTTTCTTGGATTGTGCCCGATGCGATCGATCCTTGGGTGCAGGTTCCTCTCGTCAGACAATGGCAGCACGTTTGGCAAGTGCGGCCGCTGTTGGCTCAAATTCCTGCTGATGCTAGCGTGGCAGCAACGAATACTATTGTGCCGATTTTGTCAAGTCGCCGGGAAATTCTCAGGTTTCCGATGTTGGAACTCCGCAATGATGCGGGGAAGGCAGTGAAGATGGAATATGTAATTGCCGATCTCTGGCAGTTGCAGCAGTATCAGGCTGCGTTTGGCACGGAACGGGGACAGTTGCGGGAGATCGTACCGGCGATCGATCGAATGTCCAAATCGGGAGATTACGGAATTGTTGGCTTTGAAGACGGCGCGATTTTGATGCGTCAGGGTGCTGTTTCTAATTCTGCATCGGCTGCTGCTTGGACCCGTTTTCGCGGCGAATTGGAGCCGATTTTGAAGAAACGGTAAGCGGGTAGCTACGATCGCCATTGCTTCCTTCTGTGGCACTAATCTTGAGGAAACCTGTTTTTTTCAGGCAATGGCGATCGAGCAATTTCGTGCAAAAACCTGGTTTAGGCATGATTTTCTGTCTTGGTTGCTGCCAAAAGTCAGGCATTAACCATCAACTTACGATCGACTCAAATTTGAGGTTGGTTATTATACAATAAATCTGTTAATCCTAAACATTAAGATATATAAATTATTTGGAGGGAGAAAGATGAAAATTTTGGTATTGGCATGGGAGTTTCCTCCCAGAATCGTAGGCGGTATCGCCCGCCACGTATCGGAACTATATCCAGAATTGGTGAAGCTGGGGCACGACATTCACTTAATTACAGTAGAGTTCGGCCATGCGCCGATGTACGAAGTGGTGGAAGGAATACGTGTGCATCGGGTGGTAGTGGGACACGCCAAGGACTTTTTTCACTGGGTGGCGAACCTCAACCAAAGCATGGGCCACCAAGGCGGAAAACTGATGCTTGAGGAAGGCCCCTTTGATATCATCCACGCTCACGATTGGTTAGTGGGAGATGCGGCGATCGCCCTGAAGCATACCTTTAAAGTACCGCTAATTGCCACCATCCACGCCACCGAATACGGGCGCTTCAACGGCATCCACAATGAAGGGCAGCGCTACATTCACACCAAGGAAAACGACCTCGCTTACAACGCTTGGCGAGTAATTGTTTGCAGTGATTATATGCGGCGGGAAGCCGAACGGGTACTATCGACTCCGTGGAACAAAATAGAGGTAATTTACAACGGAATTAGACCAGATAAAAAGCCCCGCTGGCACGAATTTGACGCGATGGATTTCCGTCGCCAGTTTGCTGCTGATGATGAGAAAATTGTCTATTATGTAGGAAGAATTAGCTATGAAAAAGGTATAGGTGTATTCCTAAATGCTGCACCTAAAGTAATTTGGGAAATGGGGGGTAAAGCGAAAATTGTAATTGTTGGTGGCGGCAATACAGACCATCTAAAACATTTAGCTTGGCATTTAGGAATTTGGAATAAGTGTTATTTTACTGGGTTCATGTTTGAAGAACATCTCGACAAATTCCAGACGGTGGCTGACTGCGCGGTTTTTCCCAGTCTTTACGAACCTTTTGGGATTGTAGCGTTAGAAAGCTTTGCTGCAAGAGTGCCTGTGGTGGTTTCGGATGCGGGCGGACTTCCAGAGGTGGTGCTGCACACTAAAACTGGCGTTGTTACTGAGGCAAACAATCGGGATTCTTTGGCATGGGGAATTTTGGAGGTCTTGAAAAATCCGGGTTACGCGCAGTGGTTGGTTGACAATGCTTATCAGGATTTGGAACGCCGATTTAGTTGGCCGAAGTTGGCGATAGAAACCGAGTGGGTTTATGAACGGGTGGTGGGAGAAAGGGCTGAGGTTGATTGGTAAGAATGCTGACTGTTGACTGTTGACTGTTCGCGCTTGACTGTGAGTAGAATATCAAGTTTTTGTGTTGCCAATATTAAGAAATTGTAACACAATGATATAGATACACTCGACCTCAGCTTGAGCGCACTCAGAAGATTTAAAGGGAATTAGCATCTTGAATATTTTTAGGGACATCGAGCCCCAACCCAGACGCAGCTTGCTGACTTTATTCACCGCAGGGCTTCTATTCTGGTCAAGTTTGGCTTCGCTGCTGCCAACTTTGCCACTGTACGTTCAATTTGTGGGCGGCACAAAACAGCAAATTGGCTTTGTGATGGGTGCATTTGCGATCGGACTTTTGCTATCGAGGCCGCAATTGGGTAAAATAGCCGACAGCAGAGGGCGAAAACAAGTTTTGATTCTAGGTGCGTCAGTCGCTGCGATCGCCCCTTTGGGCTACCTGTTAGCTCAATCTATCCCCTTACTGTTACTTATTCGCGTTTTTCACGGCCTTAGTATCGCCGCTTTTACTACAGCTTACAGCGCTTTGGTAACAGATTTATCCCCGCCAGGAAAGCGGGGCGAATTAATCGGTTACATGAGCTTGGTGAATCCTATTGGTCTAGCAGTTGGGCCGGCTATTGGCGGATTTGTGCAAGCTTGGGTTGGTTATACTCCTCTGTTTGCGATGTCGGCGGCGTTAGCTGCAACGGCTGTATTTTTTACCGCCAAAATTTCCGAACCTAATTTTGCAGATTTAACACTCTCGGAGTCGCTATCTGAGGACAAAAATAGCCAAAAATACTGGGAAATGCTCTGGAATCCGAGAGTGCGGATTCCGGCTGTAGTGTTATTGGTGGTTGGTTTAGTATTTGGAACTTTGAGCACTTTTATGCCTTTGTTTCTCCAAGAAACGAAGGCTAATTTGAATCCTGGATTATTTTATTCTACGGCGGCTATCGCCAGTTTCGGTATACGGTTGCTCACGGGAGGGGCTTCGGACAAATACGGCCGCGGCTTGTTTATTTCTGGCGGCTTAATCTGTTATGCCGTATCTATGTTATTGTTGTATTTTGCTAACAACAGCAGTGCTTTTTTAATAGCAGCTTTGGTTGAAGGTTGCGCGGGCGGTACGGTTTTGCCGATGATGGTAACGCTGATGTCGGACAGGTGCGAACCTTATGAAAGGGGCCGCTTGTTTTCGCTTTGTATTGGCGGATTTGATTTGGGGATTGCGGTTGCAGGGCCGACTTTAGGCTTTGTTGCTGAACAAGTTGGCTACAGAAATATGTTTGGTTTTGCGGCGGGCCTCGCTGGCTTGGCTTTGGTGATTTTTATTACTCAGTCTAGCAAGGGCTTGTCTAATTCGATGAAATTTGCGATCGGTCGAGGCAAAGATATTTATGCTTTGAATCGATGAGTTAGCAGAAAAACCGGCTTTCGGGCCTGTTGCACAAAGAGTGAGGTTTCTGGTTAAATACCAATTAAAAAAGTTATGAGTCTTGAATGGTGAGTTGGATTAATTTCTTAATTCAAAACTCAAAACTCAAAATTCATAACTTTTAGTAGTGGGCTTGGAGGGATTCGAACCCCCGACCTCATGGTTCGTAGCCATGCACTCTATCCAACTAAGCTACAAGCCCCTGTTGAGTTGAGATTTAATCTAAAATTGATTAAGTTCTTTTCTCACAGAATCTAACAGTAACACCATTACCAAAATAATGCAAGACCTTTCGCAAACTTTTTCTAAATTGCCCGATGTGGCACAGCTAACTCACCTCGACAACAGCGGGGAAGCCCAAATGGTGGACGTTTCAGCTAAGGTGGCGACTGTGCGGCAAGCTGTGGCTGCAGGCCGGGTGCGGATGTTGCCGGAGACGTTTGCGGCGATTGAAGCGGGGAATGCGCCGAAAGGTGATGTGTTGGGCACTGCAAGGCTGGCTGGAATTATGGCGGCCAAACAGACTGCACATTTGATTCCTCTGTGTCACCCTCTGCCACTGAGTAGCGTGGAGGTGCAGGTGATGCCGGATGCAGGGTTGCCGGGGTATCAAATCCGGGCGACGGTGAAAATTAAGGCGGAAACAGGGGTGGAAATGGAGGCGCTGACGGCGGTTTCGGTGGCGGCGCTGACTTTGTACGATATGGCGAAAGGATTGGAAAAGTCGATCGCCATTGAGTCGATTCGCCTGGTAAGCAAAAGTGGCGGCAAGTCAGGGGACTATGAAAACTTAGAGGCATAAGTTTCCTGCCTTGAGAGGGATGCAGAATTCAAAAAGCTGCACTTAAGATTAAAATAGGCACGGAACTACTAATATCAAGTGAAAAACTATGCCTCCTCGTTGGCCCCGCAAACCCGATCGCAATGATCCAGAGTACCGTCGGTTAGATGACCGGATGAATTTTGCTATCCACGTCGGTCTTTTTTCTGCTACCAATTCTGGTTTGTGGTTTGTTCACAATTTGCAAAAGGCTGATTGGCCTTGGGCAATTTCGGTAACGGGTGGATGGGCTCTAGTAGTTTTGGCCCACGCGATTTACCATTTTGCGATCGCCGATTATTCGCCCCTCACCAAAGATTCTGGCTGAAGGCAGTGGTGGGCGATTTGTTAAGTCTTTTGATTGATAACAAATAACTTTCGGCTTTTTTGATATGGCTAATACTACACAGGCGATCGAATCCTTAGCCGCTGAAATCGGCGAAAATGTCTATATTGACATTGCCAAATGGCATTTGTATCTCAATGATGCCCACCTGCATACCGTTGTTGCTGAACAACTTTACCCGATGCTGGAAGATGGCGATTTAGATGCTGACAAAGTTGCACAAGTTTTGCAAGGAATTCCAGTCAAGCTGGGCGGTGGCAAGCGGGAAGTGCCGCTGGCAGATTTGATCCCGATGCAGTGTCAAGTTCAGTTGATGGATGTGCTTGAAGAATTTCAGCGGAAGATGTGATATCAATTGTTGGTTTTGATTTAAGTGCGATCGCCTTTTTTGGTCTTTTTTGATCGAAGGGGCGATCGCATTTTTCTTTGCTTCCCTAAATCAACCGGAAATTAGCCGATGTAATCGCATTGGCACTCACTCCAATCATCACACCTAACTCCTCCCCTGTCAAGAGGTTCCTAATAAGAGTTCCCTGAGTATTTTGAGTTATTTCTAACTGACCAAAACTCAAACCACCGCTTAATCCAATCAAATCTTGACCCAGGGTAAAATCAGCGATAATATCAAATCCTTCACCAGCTTTTAAGGCAAAGATATCGTTACCGCTACCGCCAATCAAACTATCATGGCCCAAGTCTCCGTAAAGAATATCATCACCTTGACAACCAGTGAGAGTATCGTTATCTTCGCCTCCGTAAAGAGTATCATTTCCTTCACAGCCTCCCAGAATATCTGCTGCTTCGTCACCACTGATTAAATCATTACCTACACCCCCGCAGATAGTATCCGAACCCTGGTTCCCAAACAGGTAATCATCACCTTGACTACCAAGCACTATCTCATTCCCTTTGCCTCCAAATAAGGTGTCATTATCCTTGCCACCATCAATGAAGTCATCATTTCTATTAGCATAAACGATGTCATCACCTTCGCGGCTATTGATAGAGTCATTGCCTTTGCCTCCAAAGATTAAATCATTGCCCAAGTTGCCAAGAATAATGTCATTATTTTGAGCTCCCAATAGGATGTCCTCGCCACTACCACCACTGATAAAATCATTGCCTGTGTTGCCGTTGAGGATGTCGTTGCTGTCGCCACCATATAAGTTGTCATCCCCGGATTGGGCATCGAATATATTGCCGCTGTTGCTGCCTAGTAATTCATCGTTTTTGGCAGTGCCTATTTGAATTCCTAATACACCAAGTATGGTGTTTTCAACTGAATTCGGTTGGTTTAAATTGGGATAGGCAATTTCATCGCAGATGCACTCATCGTTGGGGATGTTGTTGGTTGTTGGTGTGGGTGTTTCCGCAGGGCTTGGTGCGGGTGTGGGTGTTTCCGCAGGGCTTGGTGCGGGTGCAGGTGCGGGTGTCGGTGTTTCCGTAGGGCTTGGTGCGGGTGTGGGTGTTTCCGCAGGGCTTGGTGCGGGTGCAGGTGCGGGTGCGGGTGTTTCCGCAGGGCTTGGTGCGGGTGCAGGTGCGGGTATGGGTGTTTCCGCAGGGCTTGGTGCGGGTGCAGGTGCGGGTGTGGGTGTTTCCGCAGGGCTTGGTGCGGGTGCGGGTGCAGGTGCAGGTGCGGGTGCAGGTGCAGGTGCGGGTGTGGGTGCGGGTGCGGGTGCGGGCGTGGGTGTTTCCGCAGGGCTTGGTGTCGGTGTTTCCGCGCCAATATTAACGTTTAAAGTCCCGAAACTGGTTGCAGCATTCAAATTGCCAAGACTATCTTTAACCTGATTTGCTTGCAACTGAATAGTGTAAGTTTCATTATTCTCCCAATTGCCACCAGGGGGAGTAAACGAATAAGTCGCTGTCCGAGGCGTACCATTAGTATTAGTATCGACACTGACAAATTCTCCAGCAATCTCACCCCCAGACCAAGTTATCACAACATCAGCACTATCCAAACTTGAAACATCGACACCATTATTATCGCTGAAAGTGACCCTCAAACTTTGACTCGATCCTCCAGCGGTAGTAATGCCAGCCGTACCATTTAAACTCGCACCCGGCGGAGTTTTGTCAATGTTATAAACTTCTCCTATTAAATCACCATTACCAGTAATTGCACCGCCTAATGCAACTCCCAAGCTATTTTTGATGCTGTCATCATCTTTCAACTTTAACTCGAGCGCGCCACTTCCCGTACCTGTGTTAACTTGCAGTTGGTAAGTCTTAGCATTCACAGCAGTTAAAGTGCCAATAGTTGCACCAGTTACAACAGGTGGTACTAAAATAAAGTCAGAAACATCAACCCCTGTAACATCCTCAGAGAATTTAATTTCGTAGTTAACAGTAGCCGCAGCAGTGGGAGATGGATCGAGGCGGTTGATGGATATAACTGTGGGGAATGTGTTGTTATAAACAACGCTATTGTCTGTACTTGTACTGGCAGTATTGTTATTGCGTGCTACATCAGTAACGCCGTTAGCTTTGATACTAGCAATCACATTACCGCTACCTGTCATCCCGTCCACAGCGACGGTGTAAATAGGGCCTCCCCCTGTGATGGTTGGCCTTAATGTTCCCGTTGCTGTACTTGCAGTTAAGTCGATATCACGGAAATCAAAACCTGTGACGGGTTCGCTAAAAGTGACGGTAAAGTTGATGGGTTCAGAAGCTGTCGGATCTGTTTGTTCTGCTGCTTGGTTGATAGTAACAGTGGGTGCAACACCATCGATAACTATGGCTTTACTACCGCCGAGGGAGTTAGCTGAGGCTAAGGCGGGGAGGGTTAAGAGGGCATCTACAGCCAAATTATCTTTAATGGCGCCGCCGTTAAGGGTGAGAGCGTTGGTGGCGAGGTATTGCAAGTCATCGGAGGTGTCTCCTGCTTGCACTACATAGTTGAAGGTGAGGGTTGTACTCCCGCTACCACTAACATAAGTGGCAAAGCGATCTGTTGTACCGGTTTCTAGTTGCAGTTGGGGAGTAGCGGTGACGGTAACAGCTTCATCGAAGGTGACGGTGATGGGGATTGTCGTACCTACGCCGTAGGTGCCGTTGGCGGTAGTAGCGCTGACAGCAGTAACTTTGGCAGTGTTGTTGAGCAGGATGGAGACGTTGTTGCTACCAAGGTTCGCCACAGCTAAGTCAGGTTTCCCGTCGCTATTGATGTCGCTGATGCTGACGGATCTGGAGTTAGTGTCAGTAGGGAAGGTGACTGGGGTGGCGAAAGTGGGGGTGGTGGCTCCGGTGGCGGTGGTGTTGAGCAGGATGGAGGATCTGGTGCCCTGGTTTGCCACTGCTAAGTCTGGTAAAGCGTCACCGTTGATGTCGGTGATGCTTACGGATCTGGGGCCACCGCCACTACTGAAGTCAACTTTGGTGGCGAAAGTGGGGGTGGTAGCTCCGGTGGCGGTGGTGTTGAGCAGGATGGAGACGTTGTTGCTGCCCCAGTTTCCCACTGCTAAGTCTGGGAAGTCGTCGCCGTTGATGTCGCCGATGCTGACGGATCTGGGCTGAGTGCCAGTAGGGAAGTCAACTTTGGTGGCGAAGGTGGGGGTGGTGACTCCCGTGGCGGTGGTGTTGAGCAAGATGGAGACGCTAGCGCTGCTCTCGTTTGCCACAGCTAAGTCTGGTTTTTTGTCGCCGTTGAGGTCGCCGATGGTGACGAATTCGGGTTTAGTGCCAGTAGGGAAGTCAACTTTGGTGGCGAAAGTGGGAGTGGTTGCTCCGGTGGCGGTGGTGTTGAGCAGGATGGAGACATTGTTGCTGTTATAGTTCCCCACAGCTAAGTCTGGTTTCTCGTCGCCGTTGATGTCGCCGATGCTGAGGGACCAGGGGTTAGTGCCAGTAGGGAAGTCAACTTTGGTGGCGAAAGTGGGGGTGGTGGCTCCGATGGCGGTGGTGTTGAGCAGGATTGAGGCAGTGTTGCTGTCTCTGTTTGCCACAGATAAATCCGGTTTGCCGTCGCCGTTGACATCCCCGAGGCTGACGGATGTGGGAGTAGTGCCAGTAGGGAAGTCAACTTTGGCGGCGAAAGTGGGTGTGGTGGCTCCGGTGGCGGTGGTGTTGAGCAGGATCGAGGCTGTGTCGCTGTCTCTGTTTGCTACAGCTAAATCTGGTTTGCCGTCGCCGTTGATGTCGCCGACGCTGAGGGAGATGGGGCTAATGCCAGTTGCGAAGGTGACATGGGTGGGAAAGCCTAGTACGCCGCTATAGGTTTTGAGGGCGACTTTTGTCAGAGCAAGTTTGGGCGCTTGCGGGGATGGGGGGATGAGTTGAGAGATATCCCAGTTGCCTGCTAGTTTGCTGTTACCCGTGGTAGTGGGGTTAGCGGCGATGTTTGCGCCTGTGAGTTGGTAAAGTTGATTCAGGAATTGGTGGCCTCTGTCCCCGGCTGCTACGTTACATCCATATAAGATGATGCTGGCATTGGCAGTGAGGCTGTTTCGCCAGCGTTGCAACTGTTGGGCGTAGTTGTGTATGTTGCTGCTGTTAACTTCTGTTGCGCCTAAGTATAGGCTGCCAGGGCTACCATGTGAGATGATGTGTAGCGCTTCGATGCTTGTATGCTGAGCTAAAATTGTGGTGATTTGCTCTAGGGCATCCGGCTGGCTTTTGAGGATGTAGGTTGCAGTACCCCTTTTGATGCCAGAGGCTATGTGGTTGCTGTCGGGTACTGTGGGGTCAAGGATGACTATTGCCGTTGGCTTGTTGTTAATACAGACAGCGAAAGGAAAGTTTTTGTAGGGGCGGTTAATTGGAGGTAAAGTTTTCATCGGCTTGTGCTTCTAGTAGAATGCCTTGTTGCTAAGGAGCAAAAGTTCAGTCGCTTGATTTGAGTTAAGAGGCGGTGTTTCTACCTTGTGGTAGATGACACGCTAGACTTTTAACTACTAGAATTTACCATCCGTTTCATTCGAGTGTTAGTGGTTCAGTTGTTCCATTTACAAATCTTTGTATCTTTCTGAGCGATTTTACACAAATTATCCAAAGACTCAGATCATTCGGCGGTTGAAACCGCAACTACACAAACTTTAGTCCACTCCTAGCGGACTAAAAGATTTTCTAGATTCTATGAATAACGATCGCACAAATTTCAATACAGTCCACGAACACGAGATTTTTGGCGATCGCGATTTTCCCTCTTGGTTAACCCAACAACAAATCAGCCTCGCCTGCACTACCTATCAAACCAGCAGGTTAATGTTAATTGGTGCTGTGCCAGAACCCAACAGAATCTCGGCTTTTTGGCGAATATTCGATCGCGCAATGGGGCTTTTCTGCACGCCGGAACGCCTTTATTTAAGCTCTAAATATCAACTCTGGCAATTAGATAATGTCTTAGAATCCGGGAAATTATACCAAGAATACGATAAATTATATATACCACGAATCGGTTATACTACAGGAGATATCGACATTCACGATATCGCTGTAGATAAAAATAATCAAATCATTTTTATTAGCACTTTGTTTAATTGTATCGCTACTTTGAGCGATCGCCACAGTTGCAAACCTCTCTGGAAACCAGGTTTTATCTCACAATATATCAATGAAGACCGCTGTCACCTCAACGGTTTGGCAATGGTAGAAGGAGAAGCGAAATATGTCACGGCGTCGAGTCAGTCGGATGTGGTGGATGGCTGGCGCGATCGCAGACAAAACGGCGGTATAGTTATTGATATTGAATCTAATGATATTATCGTCACAGGATTGTCAATGCCGCACTCACCCCGCTGGTATCAAGATAAATTGTGGTTGCTGAACTCGGGGAGAGGAGAATTCGGTTATGTGGATTTAGACACAGGAAAATTTGAGGCAATTACGTTTTGTCCGGGATATGTCCGAGGACTAGCATTTTGGCAAAATTGGGCAATTGTTGGACTCTCGAAACCTCGGGGAGGTGACAACACTTTTAGCGGTTTAGAATTGGATGAGTTGTTGCTGGCCAAGGATGGTGAGGCTCGCTGTGGTATGATGGCGATCGATTTGACTACTGGGGCGATCGTTCACTGGTTGCGCTTTGAAGGAATTGTCACCGAACTCTATGATGTGCAAGTGATTCCGCAAGTGCAAAAGCCGATGGCGTTGGGTTTTCAAACGGATGAAATTGCTCAGTTAATTACTTTGGAACTTTAACCGCAGATGGTGGCGGATGTACGCGGATGGACGCGGATGAGTGTTGATTTGGATTTAAGGGCGATCGCCTTTTTTGGTCTTTTTTGTACTGAAGCGCGATCGCACTTTTGTTGATTCCTTGAATCTGCCGCCAATTTCGGAGATTTATTTGCGAAAACGCCCCCGAATGCGCTCGACAAACATATCAACTTCCGGCAGCTTCATCTGACTGACAAACAGGGCAAAAACCCCTAACCCTACAAAACTTGCTACACTCAACTGCACTAATTGAATTACCAAACCTTCAGTACCCAAAACTCTTTGACAGCCTTGCAGAGTAGCCAAGGTAACGAAAGCAGTTAGACAACTGCCAGAAGTTAACCCCAGAAAAGGCAAACCCCACTCCCCCCAAGGCAGGCCACCCAGCTTTTTATCTAAACAGTACAAAAGCATAACCATCGAAAGAAGATTCACTCCCACCGTCGCCAAAACTAATCCGGGCGCGCCAAAAGCTCCTACCAATAAATAATCCAAAAGAGCGTTTAAAAAGATATTGATAATACTGACACGAAAAGGGGTTTCTCCGTCTCCCAAAGCGTAAAATACCCGTACCACAACGTCGCGTCCCAAATACACAAACATTCCAATACTGTAAGCCATCAATATCGGCGTGACAAACTGCGAGGCCGATCGATCAAAAGCATAGCGTTCGTAAACAACGCGGACGATCGGCCCGGCCAGCGTTACCATTAAAGCGCTCAGGGGCAGCATCGTAAGGGCCGTCAAAATTAAAGATTGACGAATTCGAGCTTTTAATTCCGGCCAATCTCTCGGATCGGTGAGGCGAGAAAATATGGGGAGAAATGGCACTAAAATTACATTAGAAATAATGCCTAAAGGCGTCATAACTAACAAGCCACTGTAACCCAACGCAGAGGCAGCTTGAGGGATGTACGATGCGAAAAATAGGTCAGTATAAACATTAATTTGCAGCATTCCTGATGATAATGTCGCAGGAACCATCACCTTAATTACTTCTTGCACTCCCGGCCGTTTAAAATTAAACCGCAAGCGCAATGTTCCCAAGCCTGCGCGCCACTGTGCCACCAGTTGCACCAACCACTGCAAAACTGCGCCCGCTAAAGTTCCCCAAGCTAACACTAAGCCGCCCATTAGTGCGTATTCTGGCTGAATAATTTTGTCTCCGAGTTGCATTGCGAGAACCCCCAAACCGCCGACAAGTGCAACGCTGGAAAATAAAGGGCTAATCGAAGGCAACCAGTACATATCGGCCGCGTTGAGAGTGCCGAAACCAATGCCGATCAAGCCTGAAAGTAAGGCCATCGGTGCCATAATCCGAAATTGCTGGACGGCAATTGCTTTAATTTGTAAACCTTCTGCTGTTCTATTTAATCCCGGTGCTACCAAATCGATCAGCGGATCGGCAAAAATAATTAAAGCTACTGTTACCAACAGCAGCAAGCCGCCGACTAAGGTGCTGATAGTCTCGACTAAGGGTGCTGCTTCTTTTTTATCCCGGCGGGCTAAAACACTGACTATGGCGCTGTGAAATGGCCCGTTAATCCCTCCGAGCAAAATAAATAAGAAACCAGGGATGACGTAGGCGTAGTTGTAGGCATCGACGGCGACACCGACTCCAAAGGCTGCGGCGATCGCAATTTGGCGCACCAATCCAAAGACTTTGCTAATTAGAGTGGCGACTGCGACAATGCCGGCAATCCCTGCGAGGGAACGAGAGGGCTTCTGTAATTGGGACACAAATGGTTACAAACGCTAATGCTAAAAGGATTCACTTATTTTAATCGCGAATCGGGAGAATCATATCACGAACTCATAAAACTTCTAGGGGGAATTGTGCTTATACCAATTTTATCGGTATTACTGACTTGCGGAAATTCAATAATGGATCGGGACTATTCGTCCTAACTACAAACCGCCGTTTCGTGCTATGATGCGTCAATCTAAAATCTACAATCTACAATATACAATTTAAAAATGATGAAACAAGTGAGTTGATAAAAGCATATAAATAACATATAGTGCATAACTTATGACTAATTGTGTTAGCTTCCAGACTTGTTTCAAAAGTTAAGAACCCGGCAGTGGGTTATAGTTTAAATCTAAAATCTAAAATCTAAAATCACATGACTGGCTTAATTTACCAATATCCTCCTCTTTTACCCGGAATTCTCATCAAACGTTACAAGCGATTTTTTGCCGAAATAGAACTCGATTCGGGAGAAATAATCACCGCGCACTGTCCGAATACTGGCCCGATGACTGGTGTTTACATTCCGGGCAACCCAGTCCTAGTATCTCCTAGCGACAATCCTAAACGCAAGTTAGCTTATACTTGGGAATTAATTAAAGTTTGCGACACTGTGCCAACTTGGGTGGGAGTTAATACGGGGCTACCCAATCGAGTAGTTAAATTAGCTTTGGAATTGAAATTGTTTCCCGAGTTGGGCAATTATAGTTTAATTCAACCGGAGGTTGTTTATGGCACTGATAAAAAAAGTAGAGTCGATTTTTGGCTAACTGGTGAGGAAAAACCGATTTTTCTGGAAGTGAAAAATACAACTTGGGTAAAAGAGGAGTTGGCTTTATTTCCCGATACAGTGACGGAGAGGGGACAGAAACATTTGAGAGAATTGATAGAAGTGGTGCGGCAGGGTTCGAGGGCTGTAATGCTGTATTTTATTAATCGCGGGGATTGTACGGATTTTGCTCCGGGGGATAGTGCCGATCGCCTTTACGGAGAATTGTTCAGACAGGCTATGAGTGAAGGTGTCGAAGTTTTGCCTTGTCGGTTTGACGTGACGCCGGAAGGGATTCGCTATTTGGGGTTAGCAAAACTGGATCTACTAACCCTAAATGATTAGTTTAAATTGCCTGCATTTCTCGATCAACCTCGACACCAGCGACACCCGGTACGGTTCTTAGTCCTTCTAGCTTCGATTGAGAAACTTCTCCAGTGATGATGCCAGTAACAGCTAGAACCTGCTCCACTTTCATTCCCGCCGATTGTAAGGCAGTCACAACAGATTGAATTACCGATAAGTTTTGGTCGTCAACAGTTACTATGATGCGCTCTACTTGTTCATCAGGCATATTCAGCCTCCTTTGGGCTAAATCCATTGAGCTATTGTCCCTACTGTATAGTTCAATTCAGTGAATTATGTTTTTAGAAAGAGGTTTCTGAGCACAGAGAACCTCCTTCTACCGATAGGAAGTGCTCCCTAATTTCGATCGCTGTCGTGATTACGGAGCTTGTAGCAACCCACTTCCGACACGAGCATTTGGTAATGGTAGTGCCATAGCACGGGAAGTTAGCAATTGCCAAAGTTGAGAACCTCGTTTACCAGTCCATTGGGCATACAGGGCCGCGAGCCCAGCTACGTGAGGGGTAGCCATGCTGGTGCCATTGAAAGCAGCATAACGCCCTTGATTCACAGGCACTGATGAGTATACTTCCACTCCTGGAGCGGCGATATTAACTTTAGCCCCTAGAGAGCCACCAGAGGTAGCCGAGAAAGCAGCCACTTGGAGGCATTGATCGACGGCTGCAACAGCCATAATCGACGGGCTATTCGCTGGTTGTCCGACTTTTCCGGTTGGCCCGTTGTTGCCCGCGGCTGCCACGATGAGACACCCATTTTCGAGTGCCCGACGGCCGACTGTTTCGTAGGCAGTAGACGGTGTTGGAGTCTCGTTTCCTAAAGACATCGAGATCACTTGACACCCGTTGACGATCGCCCATTCCATCGCAGCGAGAATCCAGGCACTAGCGCCGCTACCAGCATTGCTCAACACTTTACCGACATAAATGGTCGATTCGTAAGCGATCCCGTACCGCCGGCCGTTCAGATCCTTAAACCCGCACGCTGTCCCAATGCAGTGCGTACCGTGACCGTTCCCATCTTGTACGTCCTCCCCAGGCACGAAGGACTTCGATACGATCGATCGACCTACGAAGTCGGGATGTAATAGATCCATCCCCGTATCCAGCACGGCTACTTTCATTCCATTACCAGTCAAGACAGAGTTCATGACCTTCGTTGCCTTCAAACCCCAAGTAGACTCGATATCATCAGCAAAACATCCTTGTTTGTTGATTCCTTCTACCTCTGTAGTCGTGGCTTTCTCGTAGAGGTTATCCACCGCATCGCGATAGCCCCGCAAATACTCTAGGGACAATCCCTCGCCAATGGCGTAGAAAGTGCGCTCGGGTTCGATCGCCAGGATGGCGGAATCCTCTCCCGCTGATGTCATGATGCTGCCGAAAGCCCCTTCCTCTAGGGAGACGACAGCCACGCCGAGAGTTGGGAACACCGCTCCCCCTGATGCTTCGAGTTGACTCAAGTCTAAAGCAGACTCCGGGAAATCGGTAGCGTTTGCCAGTCCGGTAATGCCAGCTTGGTCGCTCAGGAGGTCTAACCCTTCTCTCACCGCATCATCGCGGAAAGTAACAATGTAACGCCCTGTTGTTTCATCGCCCCGGGCAGTTCCTGGGATGGGAAAACTAGGTTGTTCAGACATAAAATACCCCTTATTGAGTGTTTGACGGTTTGACTGTGATGAGAAATCTCTGACAGCTTTTCTGACATTGATTCCTATTCAGGTTTAAGTGCCGAAATTAAGCTGTCTTGCTCCTGATGAAACTCGGTATTTTTTTGTTAAGTCAATTAGCTTTGGATAATGCGTTTAGTTGCAAAAGAGAGTTATTTAATCCCAAGGCTGCTTCATTTTCCAAATCTAAGCTTGCAAGGGCAACTGACAAAACTGACTTAATCTGATTGCGGCGAAATTCTCATTTGTAGGACTTACGCTGCATTCCTTCTATTTTGACACTAGGTGTACTTGTATGGTGCGCCGCAGAGCACCCTACAAGTACAGTCTTTGCATAAGTCGTATAATAACAGTCGCTAGCTGTTAGTTACCAGTCGCATAATCGAGTGACTTGCATAATTTTTATTTTTGTGTTAATAGAAGTAGAGGCTATTGTAGAGATTAGTGGCGGAAAATAAAGTGATAGTTAATCGATTTTAGATTTTAGATTGAAGAAAGCGACCCCACGGATTTATCCGGGGGCTTGTACCGTGGTTGTTTTCAGTCAGGATAAAATTTTACTATTAAATCCGCAAAATATAAATTTATACATGGGAGGCGATCGCGCTTATTGGAAAAATGCGATCGCTTTCAACACCTAGCCCTGTAAAAAAACCTAGCTGTTTCTTAATCTTGAAGGCAAACAAGCCTAATCTGGCAACAGCAAGGGCAGCAATATTGCTAGGTAATGGCGCTGCTTCGGCAATGCTGAGCGCGTTGATCCAGGTTGCGTTTCCATACGTGATTTGACTGGTGAATCGGCAAACTTGAAGATAGGTAAAGATGCCGTGCCTACCAGTACATAAACTCGACCTAAGAACGTCGCGGTGAATTACATAATCAAATATACTAATGGGTGATGGTAAAGTTGGCTAAACATCGGCGATCATCCTGGCTTTTCGGAAAATAAATGTAAGTACGGTTTCTTGTCGAGAAATAATGTCTGCTGTAACTTCCATTCCGGCTTGAATATGATACTGACAGCACTGTTCATCGGCAGATTGGCTAATAGCCCGATCGCGCTTGACTAAATAAGTTCTTTGGGGCATAACAGTCACTTCATAGTAAGGCGGACTGTTATTCTCACCAGCAATGGCATCGGGCGCGATCGCACTAACTTTCGCTTCTAGTACGCCGTAGTCGGGATAGGGATAGGCAGAAATCCGCAGGATAGATGTTTGACCGATCGCAATTTTACCAATATCAGGAGCGGCGACGCGAGCTTTGACGACAATCGCAGCATTAGCGGGAGCAATTTGAGCGATTGCTGCACCGAGTTGTGCAGTTTGTCCGGGATTTCGTAGATTTAGTTTGAGAATGGTGCCGTCTACTGGAGAACGAACGACACTTTTTGCAAGTTCGGTATCAATTTGTTTGAGCTCTTGGCGATCGCGATTGATTTGATTTTCGATGTCAGCGCGACTCTGAATCGAAACTAATCGTTCTTTTTTCAACGCTGCCAAAGCTGCTTCACCCTTGGCTTTTTCTTGAGCAATTCGCTGTTGGGCGATCGCCACGGGTGCACCACTGGGATTCAAGGCAGCTTCAACAACTTTCAATTTAGCAGCGGACACTTCAACAGCTTGTTGCTGCCTGTCAACAGTTTTTCTTTGGCTTTCAACTGCTTTTTTTTGCACTTCTACGGCGGCTTTTTGGCCTGCCACGGCTTGTTCTTGCTGCTGTGCGGCAAGTTTCGTCTCCTCCAATAAATCTAGCGAAATAGCGCCTGTTTCTTGGATTGACTGATAGCGATCGCGCTTAGAAACGGCTGCTTTTAAATTTGCCTCGGCAGCCTTTAAATTTGCTGTGGCTGTTTGCAAGGAAGCCTGTTCTTTTTGCAATTCCGGCAGCGATTTTTCCCATTCCGACTGGGCTAATTGTACATTAGCTTTGGCCGCTTCAACTTCAGCCAGCGAGGTAATTTGCCGTTCTCCATAGTCCCGCTGGCTGCGGCTTAAATCAGCTTGGGCAGAGGCAACTGCGCCTTCCATTGCCTGGGTTTCCGCTGCTAGGCGATCGTCTAAAGCGCTAATTTGGGCAGCAATTTGACGCAGTTGCAGTTGGTTTTGCTGGATATTTCCTTGCAGTTGGCTTTGTTTAGTTAAAAGTTGGGAAGAGTCGATCAGGGCGATCGCATCTCCTTGTTTGACAGCCTGATTTTCTTTGACTTGAATGCTTTTAACCGTGCCTGCTGTCGCCGCTTCTACAATGCGGATTTCACCAGCAGGACGGACGGTAGCGGGAGCTCTGACGGTAACATTATATTTAGCGACAGCAGCAAGGGCGATCGCTCCGCCAAAAGTTGCCAACAAAAATAATCCGCCCGCCGTTATCCAGCGGCTGACGGGCGGCAAGAATTCATCCGGTTTTGCGGTGCGGAGAAATTCAAAAGAAGAGTCATTAGTCATTAGTCATCAGTCATTAGTTAGTGGTTCGTGGCTTTCCAATAACGTCATGCCATCCACGCTTGCGGTTTCTCCAAGCGCAAGCATGGGCGGCGTGGAGATTGATGAGTTTATTTTTGATGCTACTTAAGGTACTTGAGGAGGAATAAAGTCGATACCGCCAAATGCCGGGTCTTGATTTATGTTATTCCGCCTCATAGTCACGACAAAAAAGTAGAGCCTATAAACCCCAAATTGGTGAGCTTGCGGAACATAGAAAGATGTATTGACTCTCAAGTTGCTAGAATTAGAACTCCACGCTGCTGCACCAACTGCTATGGAGCTGCTAGCGTCGCTATTGCGGTAGAAAAGTCGCGTCGTGATTTCAGCCAGATTTCCAGTGCCATCAGTATCCCGGTAGTAGACGCGATACGCTGACAAATCGTTGTCGTTTGATGAATCGGATACTGTCAAGCGGTTGATTGGCAGGGGGCAAAAGAATCTTACTGTTCCCGTACTATTTCCATTGAAAATAAAAGCGCCGTTCACCATCCTGACACTTGCGTCCGCAGTGTTACTTTCCGGGCGACAAGCACTAGCAGGAATAGTTGTTGCTTGAACATCTTGGTCATTGGCTACAGCGGCACTAGGAAAGGTACAAAGCCCCGCGATCGCTGTAAGAAATATGAGACGTTTTAATTGCATCATAATCACCTCGTGCAGATATATCCCTGAAAAATTGAATTTTTATCCTGTCTTGATTGCTAAGCTGTCAAACATCTAAACTGCATTAACTAAGTTACCTTTATTTTTTATTTTTCTGTTCCATTTAATAATTAGT
>NZ_JAUBUI010000183.1:0-2765 GCF_036705385.1 Microcoleus sp. B3-A4
CCTCATTCTCTCCCAGCGCGGTGGCTCAAGTTCTACTTTTGTCACCGTTCTCATCTTTGGTTAGTCTAAACTACAGTCAATTTAGATTCAGGCTAATCGCTAGCACAATTGCAGCTTTAGTCGGGGCGGGGGTGATGTTGTGTCGCTCTTAAAAGTGTCGGCTTTATCCCTGTCAGGGCTTACTCTCTGGCTAGCTCCGCCATTCATTTTTTCCCGCAAGATTCCCCTGCATAATTTCATGCAAGGCATCGCCCTGGTATCTGGTTTCGCTTGTTGCTTTGAAGGTCGCCGATGCGCCCTTAAGGTCGCTAAAGAGGCGGATTTTGAGGCGATGAAAGAACGGGCTATTGATGCTGATGTGGCTGATGAGCTTAGCACTTCAATTTACGTAGCCGAGCAACAGCGACGGAAGGAAGCGGAAGCTATTCTTGTAAGTCCGGAGGAAGTGGAAGCCAAACGGAAAGCACTGGAAGCCTTGTACAGCAACGACTTACAGCCGGAAGTTTCCGCTACCACTTCCGAAAAAGATGCTAGTGATTTAGAGCTTTGGTGGAAAGTGGAAGCGGCGCAAGTTCAGGACAAAACCGCGACTTGGATTATCGAAAATATTCTCAAAATGAAGGGGAGGAAGTTCGCAGAGGGCAAAGCAAAATTACAAGCGCTGCTTGATCAGTTTGGGAATGTTCAAGAAAGTTAGAGCGCGTGGTGAAAGCCCGCGACCTTTTAAGCTTAGCGCGTACAAGCAAAAATTAGCGAGTGCTAGCACAAAGAGACGACAAAAATAAGTAGTGAGGAATAGAGGCTACTACCTATAGGTAGCGAGTTTCTATATACGCCAAAAACCATGCACAGAGCGCGTTCTAGATTTTATGGCAACTATGCCTCTTGAATTGGTTGCGGGGATGTGCTAGCACCCCAGCTTTCTCTATATTTGGCGGTACAAGGAAAATCGAAACCCATTAGGTTTCCTGCACAATGCGTTCTAATAAAAATCTCCCAGAACCCGCATTCTTTCGTGAATAACAAAAACTGAATCCTATTAGGTTTCAGGCACAAACAGTTCAATTAAAATCCGTGCTCTCAATCCCATCCATCGCCTAGAATATTGGACATGGACAATCGACCCCTAACACCACGCGAAAAGATAGAGGCCCGCCGAGAAGAACGAGAATCTCGACGGTCATTTCTCAAGCACTATTACTACAACCCTTGGAGGGTGTGGACGATTGTTCTTGACTATCTAACGCAAGTGAAGGTCGAGGTCTACAGAAAAAAGCCTGTAGACAGTGGGATAGACCTAAAACACTCACTTTTGCGCGCTAAATTCTGCAATGGCTTAATCGGTGTCAGTCTTACTGACAGTGTTACCGCACCCCTAGTCAACTAGCGGGGCGGCTTCTCCTATGCTCTAAGTTTTCCAAAAATTAAACACCAAAAAACCGCTGCTTTTCGATTGAAGCCCGATAGTGCAACGGTTTTGAGGATATCCACATTCAGTCTCGCTGTGGGCGAGCTAAATTTCATGTACAACGATTCTACTTCGATTAGCGGCAAAGTTTCAAGCGGCTCTGCTGCATTGATCAATGCAATTTCTAAATTTCCACAAGAATGGGCACTAGCTCCCTGTGTAGGGAAAAAGAATTTGTGGCCAAACTGGAATAAAGCCAAACTTGATCGCGCCGCACTGATCCAAGCAATCCGCTCACAAACTAACCACGAAGGCAAAAAAACCTTGTGGACTGGGGTGAGTATCGTTACCGGCCCGCTGAGTCATGGAATCATGGCCGTGGACTTTGACGGGCCACTAGCCTGGAAAAAATATCTTGAGCTATCAGGCGATCGTATACCGCCAATGACAAAACATTGGACTTCGGGCAAACCAGGACACTTTCAGATTTTGCTGTCAGTGTCGCCGGAAAAGTGGGAAAACCTAGCAGCGGTTAAGTATTTTATTCTCGATCCTGCCCCTCGCCTCGAATTGGGTTTGAGTTTGGAAGCGATCACAGAAGCTGTCGAAACTACAGTCGAAAATATTGAGCAGTGGGAGTCTGGCACAACTTCACCGATTCCCCCGGCGATCGCTAAAAAGTTAGTTGAGATTTACGGTTGCAGCGGTGGCGAGCTTTGCCAAAAATTAGAACTGCGCTGGAATGAGTGCAGCACCCTGCCTCCCAGCATCCACCCGGACACTGGCAAGCCTTACCGCTGGGAAAATAACGGCGAGGTAGCAAAATGCCCCGACTTTATTTTGGATCTGATGCGGGAAGTATTGGAGATCGAAATCCCCCACAAACCAAAACCCGAAAATCCAACATACATAGATGCGGATCGTAAAAGTTTGGTTGACATCTACGAGAATGAAATCTTGCCGCGTCTAGACGCTGAGGAATTTTACGGCAGCTATCTAAAACTAAAATCTGCGGGTAAAAACTTAAAAGCTCTGTGTCCATTCCACGCCGAAAAAACAGCGAGCTTTAGCGTCACTCCGTCTGAAAAAACTTTTCACTGTTTCGGGTGCGGTACTGGCGGCGGGCCTGTGCAGTTTCTTTACCAACTAAATGGTGGCACTGGTAGCCCGACCGGGAAAGATTTTTATGGTGTGGTGATGGAACTCGCGGATCGTGTTGGCGTGAGGATGCCCGATCGCAAATTTCAGCAGAATCCAGAATCTAAAATCCAACATCCCATAAGAGTGTTGCAAGAAATAAATGATCCAAAATCAACCAGAGTTACAAAAGATTTCAACAAACCATTTTTTCAAGTTT
>NZ_JAUBUI010000184.1:0-2702 GCF_036705385.1 Microcoleus sp. B3-A4
GGTTTAACAAACTTTCACTGGTGGCCTCAAGTTCCAGTTGCTGCTTAATTATGGGTAAGCACCCGGACATGATATAAGTGCTTAGCCAAGCCCACATCAGATTTTTTCTTTGTGAACTCCCCAGTGGCAACGATCCTTTCATACCCTCGGTGAGCCTTGTGGACTTTTGCATCGGCCGCCTCGATTTGCCCTAGGGATTTGTAGGCTTTTTTAGAGTGGCGAGCGTTCTGGGTTTTCTCTTTCGCAAGCTTCTTAAGCGCATCGGCTTCTTCCTTTTTGAAGTAGCGCGGGCCCTCCACTACGGGCGAAGTGCGGATGCTGACAAAGTTGCCGGGATTGAGAGGTGTAATTACGCTGGCATCGGTCGGAGCGGTCAACTTGTCAGACTTGCTGCTGATAGCGTCGCTGCTTTCACCACCGAATAGTCGGGTCATGGTTCCCATTATTTACCTACCTGAATTGTGATTTTTACAGGGAAAAGATTTAGCGGATTGATGCGAGGGAATTGCCCTAAAACCAGCAACGCAAAGCCAACCGACGCAAGGGCGAGGGTTAATGCTTGCGCCCAATCAATCCAGTCAATCAAATTAATCTGGTGGGCGGGTTCGTGACTTGAAAGCGCTGTGTCAAGCGGTTGAGCGATATTACGATCAAACTCTAGACCGTGCGCGAGCAAAAGTTTTTCCCAGGTCGCGGTCGATCGTAAATCTCCAAAGGTCTTAGCTTGTTCCTTGCTCAAATTGCAGGCGGCTGCGAGTTCTTTGAGTTGATCAATTCGGCGGCGCGACCGCATCGGCTCAGCCACGACTGATAAGCCTCAGCGTGTTGCCTGCAGTCGGCTCTCCATCAAAGCAGGGATAGCAACACTTACTGCACGTGCTATGTGTCCAATGAACGTAATAAACCCAGGTATGGCGGGGATAGTACGAAGCCTCTGGCAAATAGCACAATCCCACGACCTCGCCAAAATCAGTGGCAAACTGGGGAGCGTCCTCGTCTTCGTTTTGCTCCCAGTCCTGAGCGATTAAGTCGCCAATCTTGAATTCTGGCAAGGGTCGTTCATCAGGCGAGGTAGCAGGTTGGACTTGCGGAACCAGAAACGGCAAACCGACGGCCGCTAACCCTTGCAAGAGTCCACGCCGAGAAAATGTAAAGTGTTGCGATTGCCCCTCGGGACAATCGGCTGAATGTGGCATTATAGTTAGGCTCCAAGCGTTGGACTTAACGTTTGGGGAAGTCGTGACTTGTTCGGTGTTCCTAGCACCGCTCAGTCGCGCATCAATCTTCCTTGTTACTTACGATCGCAGGTTTCTGCCTTAGCGTCAATACTGGGTGTTAAGTTTTGTATTGTCGGGTTACTCTATCCTCAATGCTAATACCCCAAAATTTCACCCCAGTCCTAATCTTTTTCAAATTAACCTATCCTATCGTCTAGCTCGCCTAGTCTTTTGCTTAAATCATCTAAAAAAGCTTGCTGGATTTCATCAGCATTGCGTAATTGATATCCGACTCTTGACAATTTTTCAAGCCACACTACCAGAAATTCTTTCAACCTTTCTCTAACATTCGAGTTCATATTCCCTCCTAGGTTACTGTAAAGCCCCTTTCTATGGGGACTCTAGATTTTTAGTTGACTTTATCAGGGGTTTAACCCTCAATCATCTCCCAGAGGGTGAGAATATCGCCTAAATCAGCCTTAGACTTTTTGCGCTTGGCTTTCAGTCGGTTTAGTGCATCTGCGGGGGCTGGTAGCTCAAAATCAGCCAATGGCTGATTTGTTCGCAGTGTTTCATTTTCTCTCAACAACCCTTCAACCCGATGGACGCTACGCTGAAGCATATCGACGTAATAGCGGTTCACCTCTGCTAACTTATGTCTCAGTGCTTCATTCTCATTCCTTAAGTTACCTAAGTTAATAGGTAACTTAGTTTTAGTAACCGTGGGTAACTCCTCAGAATTACCCGATTCGGACTTTCCCCGCAGTTCCCCCCGTAATGCTTCTAGGGATTCTTGCAACGCTTGTACTTGGGATTTTAAGGCAGCGAATTCCTCAATGGTAACCGCATCTATAACTCTATCTGTAACTACTCGCTCGCTTCTCTCTATAACTTCTGTAACCTTATTCGTAACCCGTGGCTGTGGGGGGATATTTAGATCCTCTGCAATCTCGTCTAGCAGGGGAGTGCTTATTTCTGAGGTTTTGCCTATATATTTTTTGTGCAACCTACCTTTAGTCTTTCTGTAACCATACCAGTAATCACCGCTCTTGGTAGATTCTTTGCGGACTGTGTAGGGTTTGTTTTCGCTTCCTACTACAGGCTCATACCTAAAAGATTTAACAGTCTCTAGCCACTTTTGACCTTTGTTATCGTTTAGCGATAACCCATCAAATCTCTTATCCTCTGACTGGATGTGGCAATTTACCACCGATGGAATTGTCATAAGTTACCTACCAGTTACCATTGCTTTCTACAACCACAATAGTTACATAGAGCATTAGTAACTGTCAAGCGGTTACACAAATCTATTTTTAGGGCAATTTGGGTACAAATAGTTACATAGAGCATTAGTAACTGTCAAGCGGTTACACAAATCTATTTTTAGGGCAATTTGGGTACAAATAGTTACATAGAGCATTAGTAACTGTCAAGCGGTTACACAAATCTATTTTTAGGGCAATTTGGGTACAAATAGTTACATAG
>NZ_JAUBUI010000185.1:0-2614 GCF_036705385.1 Microcoleus sp. B3-A4
TTTTTTAAATGAATGAGGTAGAATGTTGGTATCATTATTTTTGAGATAGGCAAGCGTGTAACAATTATGCTGCCTATCTTTTTTTAGCACACATTGGCTCAATCCTTACAAAGGTATGGGTTTCAGGCTGGTTGTTACCCCCCCAGGTTTTTAACCAAACTTGATAATTGAAAATCTCAGGTCTGAAGGCACGCTCGATTCTTAAGAAATTACTTCCCTAACATCCCTGCATAGATAACTGAATACTCTGTGGCTTGTTGCCCACACCCCGGAGAGCTTTTTGAAGGCAGATTGTTGTCTGACCAGCCTTCGTGCAATTTAATCTCAAAAAAAATCAATTGCACTGGTTTTTACGAGTCGGGTCGTACTTTTTTCGAGCTATTGGCAATAGTAAAATTATACTGTAAAAAATCCTCTAATCACCTGTTAAAAATGTTGCCAAAGTTCTTGAGCAAAGTGCAAATTTATACTTTTTTCTTGACAGTCTTAGTGTGCGGCGGCTGCCAGCAGCAGCTAAAGCCAAACTTGCAGCAGCAGCGCAGCAAACAAGGGATGGCAGTTTCGGCTCACCCTCTGGCGAGCGCTGCGGGGCTGGCGCTGCTGCAACAGGGAGGCAATGCCGTGGATGCGGCGGCTGCTACGGCTTTGGCGATCTCGGTGGTGGAGCCTTTTTCGGCGCGTATCGGCGGCGGGGGTTTTTTACTGCAGCAGCGGGCGGAAACGGGGACTGTGCAAGCGCTGGATTTCCGGGAACGAGCTCCGAAACGGGCGACGCGGGATATGTACCTCGACAAGCAAGGCAAGGTGCGCCAAAGGGCAAGTCTGGACGGGCATTTGGCGGCGGGTATTCCGGGAACTGTTGCTGGACTTTACACGGTGCACCGCGAGTATGGTAAGTTGCCTTGGGTCCAGGTGGTGGCGCCGGCGATCGCCCTGGCTGAAAAAGGCTTTCCGGTAAGTTCGCGGTTTACCACGGCTACCGGGCGACGACACGATGCGATCGAAAAAAACCGGGCGGCGCGGGAGGTTTTTACTCGTGGTGGCATTTTATACCAGCCGGGTGAGCTTTTGGTGCAGCGGGATTTGGCGCGGACTTTGCGGCAGATTGCACAAAATCCGCAGAGTTTTTATACCGGGGACATTGCGCGGGCGATCGCCGCCGACATGGCTAAAAACGGCGGCATTATGACTCTGGAAGATTTGAAAAACTATACGCCGATTTGGCGGAACCCGGTTTGTGGCAACTTTCGCACTTACGAAATTTGCGCGATGTCGCCTCCTTCTTCCGGCGGCGTTCATTTGTTGCAAATCTTAAATATTCTGGAAGATACGGATCTCAAGAGGTTGGGGAGGCAAAGTCCAGATACGCTACATTTACTGGCGGAGAGCATGAGGATTGCTTATGCTGACCGGGCACAGTATTTGGGCGACCCGGATTTTGTGAGGGTACCGGTCAAAGCTCTGACTAGCAGCAATTATGCCAAATTGAGACGATCGCAAATCCAAATGTCAAAAGCCACACCCTCCAGCGAGGTAAAGGCTGTTGACGCTGAAACTTTGAACCGTCTCCTGTGGGAGTCTCGCGAAACTACACACCTGACGGTAGTTGACAAAGAGCGCAATGTAGTAAGCTTAACGTTTACGGTGAATGGGGGTTTTGGGGCTGGAGTCGTGGCTGCGGGTACGGGAATTTTGCTCAACAACGAGATGGATGATTTTGCAGCGGCGCCGGGAGTGCCTAATTTGTTTGGTTTGGTGGGCGGGGAGGCAAATTCGATCGCCCCGGGGAAAACTCCTTTATCCAGCATGACGCCGGTCATCGTGACAGAAAATGGCAAATTTCGCCTCGCTGCGGGGGCTCCCGGAGGCAGCACGATTATTACCACGGTGTTGCAAATTGTACTGAACGTATTGGTTTACGACATGAATGTCGGCGATGCTGTGTCTGCACCTCGGGTACACCACCAGTGGCAGCCCGATCGCCTGATGGTGGAACGGGGAGGTTTTGAGGCTGGGACGCTTTCGGAGTTGCGGCGGCGGGGACACCAGATTGTCGAAGGTGACGGCTGGGGCAATGCCAATGCGATCGTCCTGACTGCGGATGGTTGGTTGGAAGGGGCTGCCGACCCGCGCGGGGAAGGAGAAGCCAGGGGGTTTTAGTCATCAGTCAGTCGATTAGAGATTTTAGATTTTAGAGGGGGGCGAGACTTCGGCGACTCGACGATTTTAGATTTACTCCACAGATGAATCTGGGATGTTGAACTAGGGTCAAAAATTTTGATATCTCTACGACAGGAATCGGGGGCTTGTATGGTTTTTTTGGGCGAGGTCATCTTTCATGAGTCATTAGCTATTAGTCATTAGTCATTAGTCATTAGTCATTAGTCATGTTGGAGAGCGCAAACGGTATTAAAACCCGGTTTCTTTTGTCTCCAGTGCGTAAGTCCTGAAATTATTAGGGGAGCATCCCGGTTTTGTAAAAGTAGTATCAAGAGAGGATAATAGGCAGAGCGTCAACAGAAGCGTGAACTGGATTCGTAGGAGGAGTGGCTATGACCCCTGAACAGAAGGAGCGTTTAAAAGCTTGTGCTGCTGAGATTGCCGAGATTATGTA
>NZ_JAUBUI010000058.1:0-40410 GCF_036705385.1 Microcoleus sp. B3-A4
TTTGGCTGGCATATATTTATAACTACTGAACACTTATTTGTTATTTACATTATACAATCTAGGTGCGTATCAGCTTAATCCCCTCTGCTCAACCGCTCTACTTATTTTTTTCTTCCCCAATTAGCAATTAGCAATTACCCTGCTGTAACTCCTGCAAATGAAACTTGCTGGAATTGTAAAGTTTCATGTGCGATCGGCATTCTCTACGAGAGTCATCTGCAGCGTTGTGCATCAAATCTTCAGCGCGGTAGTAAGTTAGACCGCCGTTAGGGTTCTCAGCGGCCTGGCGTGTCATGTTTTTAGCGAGAAAGGTCAATTTTTTTAGAGGTATATTATATCAATTTATATGTAAGTTTGATGAGATTATACTTTTTAGCGTCAATCTGTAAAGTAAAGTTAAAAATTACTACAAATATCTCTAAACCAAGTAATCTATTAGATAGGATTGCTAACCGGTTTCCTAAAGGCTAAAAAAATTTACAAATGCTAGAAAAAAATAAGGCGCGTCAGTATTTTTAGTCAGCTTTTATTATACCACTCTCAGAGAAAACACGTAAGTAGCCATGCTTGTTTAAGCAAGTTACTGCCTCAAACTTTTCACTAACTATTATAGATTGCTTTTCAATATATATTTTCTCAGCCTCATTTCACTAAATCCACTGAGATTTTTCCGTCAACTCGTTACCCCAGGAGTAACACGAATCAATGTCACAGACCTCTGCAACCACTTTCCTGTCAAACCGTTCTAAAAAAAAGGTGTCCCTGCGCCTGATTTTAGTATTCCCATTCGTTCTGCAAATATTTGCCGCCGTCGGGCTGACAGGCTGGCTATCCTTACGCAACGGGCAAAAAGCAGTCAACGAAGTTGCTAGCCAATTGCGGAGTGAAATTACGGCCCGCATCCAGCAGCAGCTCAACACATACCTAGATACAGCCCCTCGGGTCAATCAACTGAATGCCAATGCCATTCGACTAGGATACTTAAATCCCGACGAATTGGAGAGTACGGAGCGCTATTTGTGGGAGCAGCTTCAAGCCTTTCCTTCTCTGCCCCAGATGGGTTTTGCTACTAAAACTGGAGAGTTCATTGCCATTGAACGCCAAGAGAATGGCCAAATAGTTTTTAAAATAGCAGACAAAGAGCATCGGAATGAACTTCATATTTATGAATCTGATAGCAAAGGCAATCAAACGAAGCTCTTAAAAGTCTCCCGCAACTACAATATACTCAGCCGTTCATGGTATAAAGACAGTGTACGCTTAGGCAAACCCACATGGAGCGAAATTTTTTCGATTGTAGGTCAGAAAACCCTCTCGCTTCCTGCCGGACATCCAGTTTATGACGAAAGTGGCGAACTGCGCGGAGTATTCGTTGCTAATTTATTGATCTCTTTCCTCAGCGACTTTCTGCAAAGCATAAAAATCGGTCGATCGGGACAGACATTCATTATGGAACGTTCTGGACTCCTAGTAGGCAGTTCAACTCTCAAAGAAGCATTTATCACCAACAATGGCAAACTCGATCGCCTGAATGCTTTAGACAGCACAGATGATTTAATTCGGCTGACAACAGCGCATTTAAAAGAACACTTTGGCAACCTCACTAAAATTAGCAGCTCTCAGCAATTGGATTTTACGATCGCCGGCAAGCGACAATTCCTCCAAGTTATGCCCTTTCAGGATAGCCGAGGATTGGACTGGCTGATCGTCGTCGTCGTTCCTGAAAGCGATTTCATGGATCAAATTAACGCCAATACCCAGACTACCATTTTGTTGTGTTTGGGAGCCTTGGCGCTGGCTACCGTTTTGGGAATCTTAACCGCACGTTGGATTACCAGCCCGATTCTCCGTTTGAGCGCAGCTTCTAGGGCGATCGCCAGTGGCGACTTAGAGAAAAATGTGCAGGTAAAAGGGGTAGAAGAACTAGAAGTTCTGGGTCAGTCTTTCAACCTTATGGCACAACAGTTGCGCGAATCCTTTGAGGCGCTAGCCAAGACCAATTCCGAGCTAGAAATCCGAGTAGAAGAACGCACGGCTGAACTCACGGAAGCCAAACAAATCGCTGATACTGCCAACCAAGCTAAAAGTGAATTTTTAGCGAATATGAGTCACGAATTGAGAACGCCCCTCAATGGAATTTTAGGATACGCTCAAATCCTAGAACGCTCAACAACGATGGCTCCGAAAGATATCCAAGGCATCAGTATTATTCACCAGTGTGGTTCCCACCTGTTAACCCTGATCAATGACATCTTAGACCTGGCTAAAATTGAAGCTCAGAAATTGGAACTGTACGCGAAAGATTTCCATTTTCCTTCGTTTTTGCAGGGAGTCGCGGAAATCTGCCGCATCCGAGCCGAACAAAAAGGAATTGCTTTTGTTTATCAACCCAGTTCGGAAATTCCTGCTGGCATCTACGCTGACGAGAAACGCTTGCGACAGGTACTAATTAACTTACTGAGCAATGCAATTAAGTTTACAGACTCGGGACGAGTGACTTTTAAGATAGAACATCTGGAAAAGGGGACAGGTGAAAAGGTACAAAGCAATGACCAAAAGCCAGCCTCACCAATTCACAAAATTCGGTTTCAAATTGAAGATACTGGCGTTGGTATGACACCAGAACAATTAAAAAAAATATTTTTGCCTTTTGAACAGGTAGGAGACAGCAAGCGTCAGGCGGAAGGAACCGGACTCGGTTTAACAATTAGCCAGAAAATTGTCGAAATGATGGGTAGTACAATTCAAGTAAAAAGTCAGTCAAGAGTCGGCAGTGTTTTTTGGCTAGATTTGGATTTACGGGAAGCAGCAGACTGGGCAAATACAGCCACGATTGCCAAGCAAAGAAAGCTGGTTGGCTACGAAGGTAGAAAGCAGAAAGTTTTGGTTGTGGATGACAAATGGGAAAACCTCTCAGTCATTGTCAATCTCCTGGAACCCCTCGGCTTTGAAGTAACCGAAGCTAAAAACGGTCAAGAAGGTTTAGAAAAAGTAGAAGAGTTTAAGTTTGATCTGATTATCACTGACTTGGTGATGCCAGTGTTAGATGGCTTTGAGATGATGCGCCGTATCCGAAATTTGTCACACTATAAAGATGTGGCAATCCTTGCTTCATCTGCCAGTGTATTTGCTACCGATCAACATAAAAGTTTGGAGGGGGGAGCAAACGATTTTCTCGGTAAGCCAGTACAGGCAGAAGAGCTATTTGAGATATTGCAAAAGTATTTAAAACTTGAATGGATATATGAGGAACGAAAGAATGAAAAAATCAGCACTATTCCTTTTTCATCAGAGCCTCAATCACTTTCTGAATCGAACTCTGTAGTAGCCCCCCCGCCCGGAGAAATTGAACTCCTACTCGAACTGGCGATGAGAGGCAACGTGAAAGGAATTGTGAAGCGCAGTGAGCACCTAGAGAAATTGGATCAGAAATTTGTGTCCTTTGCTGTTGAGCTGCGCCAGTTAGCCCAAGGCTATCAAGTCAAAAAAATTAAAGAGTTTATTACATCCCACAGAATAGAAAAAGAATGAAGGCACCAAATATGGAAACAAGTAGCATCTTAATCGTCGATGATAATCCTAGCAATCTGGACGTGCTTTCTGAAGCTTTAGCGGGTTTTGGATGGGAGATATTGGTAGCAACTGATGGTGAAACTGCCATCGAACAGGCTGAATATAGTCAGCCGGATTTGATTCTTTTAGATGTGATGATGCCAGGAATTGACGGGTTTGAAACCTGCCATCGCCTGAAGGCAAGTCCGTTGACGAACGAAATTTCGGTAATTTTTATGACGGCTCTGTCTGACATAGGAGATAAAGTCAAAGGCTTTAATCTAGGCGCTGTGGATTACATTACTAAGCCCTTTGAACAAAAGGAGGTGTTAGCTCGTGTCAACCTCCATTTAAAACTGCGTTCTTTGACTAAAACTCTTGCCGATCAAAATCTGCTTCTCAAACGGGAAATTGAAGACAGGCTCGCAGCAGAAGCAGCATTACATCAGCTCGCGCAGGAGTTAGAAAAACGGGTGGAAGAACGAACGGCTGAACTTTCTCAAGCTTTGGATAATCTTAAAAAAGCTCAAGTGCAAATCGTTCAAAGTGAAAAGATGGCTTGCCTTGGTCAACTTGTAGCTGGGGTGGCTCACGAAATTAACAATCCAGTTAGTTTTATCTCCAATAATATCCCTATTGCCAAGGAATATATTGCCGATTTGATCGGGATGACTCGGCTTTGCCAGCACAACGTTACTTCGAAATCAGAATTTGAGGATAAGTCCCAGGAGATTGAGTTAGATTTTATTGTTGAAGATTTGCCCAAAATTCTTGATTCAATGGCAGTCGGAACAGATCGACTTTACAATCTTTCTATGTCACTGCGTAATTTCTCTCGGTTGGATACATCGGCACTAACGCCAGTGAATATTCACGATGGGCTAGATAGTACCTTATTAATTTTAGGGCATCGACTGAAATCTAAAGGAAGTTTCCCAGGAATTGCAGTGATTAAAGAGTATGGGGAATTGCCGCTAGTAGAGTGTTATCCGGGGCAGCTTAATCAGGTGTTTATGAATATATTGGCGAATGGAATTGATGCTTTAGAAGAGTCTACGATCAGTTGTCCGCTGTGCGGGGAAAAGAAACAGAGCAATGACACTCCACAGATTCGGATCTGCACTGAAATGCTTCAGGATGACAGAGTGGTGATTCGGATTGCTGATAATGGGGTTGGCATAACTCAGGAAGTAATGCAGCATTTATTCACACCAATGTTTACTACTAAATCAGTAGGTAAAGGGACAGGTTTAGGTTTGTCTATTAGCCGTGAGATCGTAGAACGAAAACATGGTGGTAAGCTGACCTGTATTTCCTCGCCCGAATGGGGGGTAGAGTTTGTAATTGAGCTTCCTATTCAGCATTAGTAATGGGGATTTTTTATGGTGAATCTTAGTTGGGCTGTTTTGTCAATATATCGTTAATCTGGCGATCGCCCATGTCGAATCTACCCATCACCATCACTGTCAAGCTCTTCACCCCCTATCAAGAAGCAGAGGGCTTGTCCGAACTAAAATTAGAATTTCCCAAAGAAACTCCCGTATCGCAAGTCCTAGAAGGTCTGAGTGACCATTGCCAACAGTTTTAGGGACGATCGCACCGGCTTCGGTATCAACCAGGAATTTGCCCTCGCCCCACCCCTGTCCAAAACGGTGATCGAGTCGTCCTCATTCCCCCTGTTAGCGCTCCCCCTCTCCCCTCGGACACTTTCCCGAGGGCGATCGGTTTGTCACCAGGCGGGCGATCGAGCTAAACTGAGAACTGAGGCCTCCCTTCGATCAGAAGAAGTCCTCAAACTTCTTGGAAGAAATTGTTTTACCTAGGAGTGGGTCAAGCCCACTTTTTTTGTTGCATTAGTCGCAGGAAAAGAGCTCAGGGCGTCTGACTTGCAAGTTGAGGACTGATTTAGTAGGGGTACCCCCCCGCTTGAGATCCCCTGCTGGGATGTTGGGTAAGTCCCAAAGTTGAAGACGAAAGTCGCAGCCACCTAATCAAACCACCTCAAAGCCAAGCAATCTCAACACCAAATTTTTCCTTGCCCGTGTCCGAGTTTAGGAGTTTTAACTGAAGTATTCGATATGACTCATCCCCTAATCCCACAAATCATAGACTTAGCTACCCCCGTTGCGGAAACACTGGGATTGGAAGTAGTGGGAGCAGTGTTTCACACCAACCAAAATCCTCCCGTCTTGCGGGTAGACATCCGCAACGTCCAACAAGACACTGGTTTAGCCGACTGCGAGCGCATGAGCACAGCCCTCGATGCTGAGTTAGACGCAGCCGACATCATACCCGATGCCTACGTGCTAGAGATTTCCAGTCCCGGAATATCCCGATTGCTCAGCAGCGATCGAGAATTCATTACCTTTAAAGGTTTCCCCGTGACAGCCAAAACCACCGAACCGGACTCGCGAATCAAAGAGTGGAAAGGACTACTCCTGGGCCGGGATGAAACAGCGGTTTATCTCAATCAAAAAGGGCGACAGGTTAAAATTCCCCGCCCTCAGATTGTCCAAGTTGAACTAGACGAAGGAAAAAAGATGTAAAGGGAAATTTTGAGTTTTGAGTTTTGAGTTTTGAGTTTTGAGTTTTGAGATTGCCTCGCAGCAAGCTAAAAACGCTTGGCTGCGAGTTAATTTTTAACAATCATATCTGTAGCAGCGGGTTGAATAGGAATAACAAATAAATTGTTACAGCACCGATTTCCCCTAATCCTATCCAGTAACTCACCACTCCTCTGTCATCACTTCTGCTTGAAAATTTTCCAGTACCAATTACCGATTACCAGTTACTTATTACCACAGCAAAAAAGGAGTGTTTTATATGTCAATGGTTCCCCTGCCCGGACTAAAAGAAATGGTCGAAGGTATTAGCAAAGAACGCAATTTACCCAAACACGCCGTCCAAGCAGCCTTGCGAGAAGCCCTGCTCAAAGGATACGAACGCTACCGCCGTACCCAAAAACTCGATCATTTCAGCGAAGAATACTTCGACAACTTTGATGTAGAACTCGACGCAGAACAAGAAGGTTTCCGCGTTTTAGCCAACAAAACTATTGTCGAAGAAGTCATCAATCCCGATCACGAAATCTCACTTTCGGAAGTGCAAGAAGTAGCCACGGAAGCTCAACCGGGCAGCATCGTGCTCGTAGACGTAACACCAAATCAAAAAGAATTTGGTCGCATGGCCGCGATCCAGACCAAACAAGTTCTCGCTCAAAAACTGCGCGACCAACAGCGCAAAATGATTCAGGAAGAGTTTAAAGATTTAGAAGAAACTGTTCTTCAAGCAAGAGTGCTCAGGTTTGAGAGGCAGTCGGTGATTTTAGCAGTTACCAGCAGCTTCGGTCAGCCAGAAGTAGATGCCGAACTCCCTAAGCGCGAACAGTTGCCCAACGACAATTACCGGGCAAACGCTACATTCAAGGTTTATCTCAAAAAAGTAGGCGAAGGCTCTACTAGAGGGCCGCAGTTACTTGTTTCTAGAGCAGACGCAGGTTTGGTGGTTTACCTGTTTGCTAACGAAGTACCAGAAATAGAAGACGGGGTGGTGAGGATTGTCGCCGTGGCCAGGGAGGCAAATCCGCCCTCCCGACACGTCGGCCCCCGGACTAAAATAGCAGTTGATACTCTCGATCGCGACGTAGACCCCGTAGGAGCCTGCATCGGAGCGCGGGGATCGCGGATTCAGGTAGTAGTCAACGAATTGCGCGGCGAAAAAATCGACGTGATCCGCTGGTCTCCCGACCCGGCAACTTATATTGCTAACGCTCTGAGTCCCGCTAGAGTAGATGAAGTGCGTTTAGTTGCTCCCGAAGGCAGGAGAGCTCACATTTTGGTCGCTGAAGACCAACTCAGTCTTGCCATTGGCAAAGAAGGTCAGAACGTCCGCCTCGCAGCCCGCCTAACCGGTTGGAAAATCGATATCAAAGATATTGCTAAGTACGATCGCGCCGCCGAAGACAGCAAATTGGCAGCAGAAGCAACTAGGCTCGAAGAACTAGAAGGCGACTACGATGCAGACGAAGGCGGGGACTACGACGACGAGGAAACCGCAGAATTTGAGGAAGAGGAGGCAGCTACCACGGAGGAAACCGAAGCTGCAGTCTAAAATCTGTGACATTTACACGATTTTCTGTCTTCGGGAGACCGGGAGGACTTGTCCCCTACTCCTTCCTCTCCCCCTACTCCCCCTCTCACAAGAAATGAAACCGAACTACCGGTGCTGTGCAAGTTGTCGAAAAATAGCTCCTAAGGAAGCTTTTTGGCGAGTAGTCAGGCTCTATCCTTCTCATCAGGTACAATTAGATCGTGGCATGGGCCGTTCTGCTTACCTTTGTCGGGAAGCAGAATGCCTCAAAGCAGCTCAGAAAAAAAATCGGCTTGGGCGATCGCTCAAAGCGCCTGTGTCTGACGAACTGTACCAAACACTTTGGCAGCGTTTAGCCACATCTGACTGTACATCTTACTCTGGCCGGGCCGGACGAAAAACCGACAGTAGTTCGGTATCGACTGTATAAACCCTCTTGGCAGCCCTACCAGTAATTACCGGTAGCGCCAGCTATAAAACCCCAATCCGATCTGCCCACCAGTCTGGAAAGATTTGTGTCAGATTAGATAAGGGTAGGGTACTAGCAGAGGTATCCTCAAGGTGGAAAGGCAAACTTTGAAGCTTGAGAGAGTGGGTTTTGCCAAAACTCAGACTTCGGAGTTCCAAGTTCCCAAACAGACTTGAGAATTCTTCAACCGCAGACTTCAGCGAGTTGCATCTTTTAGATAAAATTGCTGAGCGAGTACCAAAACCCCGATTCCTGACACTGAATCAATCACAGCGAATGATGTCGTCATTAGAACAAAAAATCACAATGTAAAAACTGGTTGGCACAAAAGAGGGCAGAGTGGATGAACAACGGCAAAGTAAGAATTTACGAATTATCACGGGAACTAAATTTGGATAATAAAGACATCTTGGCAGTATGCGAGCGGCTCAATATTTCAGTCAAGAGCCACAGCAGCACAATTACAGAATCCGAAGCAGAGCGCATTCGCAAAACGGCGGAAAAATACGTAGCCAGTAGCCACTCTTCCCCCGGCAAGCCAGCTCCACCCGAAAGAGCAGCAGCGCCATCTAGAGAATCTGGCCCTCACCCTAACGACCAACAAAAAAAGCAGCAAATTTTAGAAATACGCAGTCCAAAAGTACGCCCGGCTGGTGCAAACTCCCAGCCTGCAGGCAACGAGGAGAACAAAAACCAGCCTGCGGCAACCGTGGCAACTCCTCCCAAGTCGCCTGCAGCTCAACAACTCCAGCCTCCAGCTAAACCGAATATCAATAGACCTGTACTGTCGAAGCCAAATGTCGCTGTCTCGGCGGCTCCGTCAGAAGTAGTGTCGGAAACTGTAGGTGCGATCGCCCCGGAAACAACCGCCCAGGCGCAGGCACCTACGGCACCTCAACCGCCTTCGGAAAAGGCTCCGGAACGCACCCCGCAACCGCCGATCGCCCCTCCCGCGCCTTCGGCCAAACTCACGTCGCCGCCAGTCAGAGGGGCGTCCGAGTCGGGTAGCCGTACCCCACAAAATTTGGGGAACAAGCCGGTACTCAAACTTGCAAGAACCGAGCAAGAGCAATCAGAACAGTCAGAAACTCTGGAAGCGCCGGCTAAACCGAGCCGCCCCAGCAGACCTGCACCGGGAGCTCCTACCGAATCTCGCGACGCACAAAGACCGCGCCGCGAAGGCGCTGGTGGTCCAGTCAAAACTCAACTTGCCGATCGACCCCAGCCCGGTGGCCCGCGCCGGAGCCTTGCCCCCGCAACGTCAGCTACCGGGCTGCGTAGCCGGGGCGGTGGCACCGGAGCCCTAGGGGATGACACTGATGACAATGAAGAAGATAATACGCCGTTGCTGGAGATTCCTCTCCTCGAAAGGCCCTCCCTCCCTCGTCCTGCCAAAAAGACATCGGTCATTTGGGAAGAAGATGATGACGAAAACTCAGATGCTGCCAAAGCTGCCAAGGCTGTTAAGGCAAAACGTTCTCGTCTCAAACCCATAGACGAGGATGACGATGACTTAGAAAACGGCTTGGATCTGCCAGCACCAGTCACGGTCAGCCTGTCCCTAGCCCGCCCAGCTAAAGCGAAGGGACAAGCAGCACCCAAGTCAACACCAACTCCGGGCGCACCCGGCAGCAGCGGAAAAAATAAGAGACCGGGCCCTTCTCACGATAAAAGTTCTTCTTCAGGTTCCAGCGGGGGACGCGGCAACCGGGGCAAAACAGCCGAAGCTAAGGTAGAACGTCCAGAAAAGCTCCTGCTGAGCAGGCCGATGACCGTTCAAGAACTAGCACTTACTCTGGCTGTTCCCGAAACCGAAATTATTAAGCGGCTGTTCTCTAAAGGAATTGCGGTCAATATTACCGAAACCCTGGACATTCCAGCGGTGAGGATGGTAGCCGAAGAAATGGGCGTAGAGGTGGAAACCCCAGAAAAAGTAGCGCCAGCTATCAAAGTGATCGAGATGCTGGACGAAGCGGATTTGGAATACCTCGAACGCCGTCCGCCAGTCGTAACGATTATGGGTCACGTGGATCACGGTAAAACTACCTTGCTCGACTCGATCCGCAAAACCAAGGTGGCTCAGGGAGAAGCTGGGGGCATTACCCAGCACATCGGTGCTTACCACGTGGATGTGGTACACGAAGGCAAGAGCCAGCAGGTGGTATTTTTGGATACGCCGGGTCACGAAGCCTTTACAGCGATGCGGGCTCGGGGAACACGGGTTACGGACATCGCCATCTTGGTGGTGGCGGCGGACGACGGCGTGCGACCCCAGACAATTGAAGCGATCAGCCACGCGAAAGCGGCGAAAGTGCCAATTGTCGTGGCTATCAATAAAGTTGACAAGGAGGGTGCTCAGCCGGAACGGGTGAAGCAAGAGCTTACTGAGTACGGCTTGGTCGCAGATGACTGGGGCGGCGATATCACGATGGTTCCAGTCAGCGCGATCCGAGGCGAAAACCTGGATACGCTGTTGGAAATGATTCTGACTGTCGCGGAAATGGAAGACCTCAACGCCAACCCGCATCGACCGGCTAAGGGTACTGTGATTGAAGCTCACCTCGACAAGGCAAGGGGGCCTGTGGCAACTCTGCTGGTGCAGAACGGTACTCTGCGAGTGGGCGATATTGTGGTCGCAGGCTCGGCTTTGGGCAAGGTGCGGGCAATGATCGATGACCGGGGCGAGCGCGTAGAGCACGCAACTCCATCCTTCGCGGTGGAAGTGCTGGGGCTGCGGGAAGTTCCTCGCGCCGGAGACGAGTTTGATGTCTTCGCAAACGAAAAAGAAGCTGCGGCGATCGCCTCTGGAAGAGCTACATCTCAACGAGATTCCCGCCTGCTGCAAGGCGGCCGGATCAGCCTCAGCGGCTTCTCTCAACAAGCTAAGGAAGGCGTTCTCAAGGAACTCAACTTGATCTTGAAGGCAGATGTCCAAGGCTCCCTCGAAGCAATTGTCGGCGCTCTGACTCAACTTCCTCAAAAAGAAGTTCAACTCCGACTGCTGCTATCTGCTCCTGGGGAAATTACAGAAACGGATATTGACCTCGCTGCAGCCAGTAATGCTGTAATTATCGGGTTCAATACTACTCTCGCCACCGACGCTCGCCTCGCCGCTGACCAAGCGGGGGTAGACGTGCGGGAATACAGCATCATCTACAACCTCTTGGATGACATTCAAGGGGCGATGGAAGGCCTGCTGGAACCCGAATTGGTGGAAGAACCTTTGGGTCAAGTCGAAGTGCGCGCTGTCTTCGCGATCGGTCGCGGGGCTGTGGCTGGATGTATGGTACTCTCTGGCAAAGTCATCCGTAACTGTAAGGTGCGGGTGCGCCGGGGCAACAATGTCGTTTACGAAGGTGTCCTCGACTCCCTAAAACGGATGAAGGAAGATGCCAAGGAAGTCAATGCTGGCTTTGAATGCGGCATTTCCTTGAGCGGGTTTAGCGACTGGGCGGATGGCGATATTATTGAAGCCTACCGGATGGTTACTAAACGCCGGACTCTCTCTCAATAGTTTTGAGTTGTGAGTGTTGAGAGGGAAGAGAATTTTTGAGCGATCGCAACCAAATTGCCGATCGCTCGGAACTCTTCTCTTCACTCAATACTCCGAAACTCATCACTCGCAACTTGGGTTTTTAACTTATAGTAGAAGGAAGAAGGTTTTAGTTATCTAGGAGAGAAGGAAGAAGCAATAAAAGCAAAGATGTTAGCAATTAACAACGTCCTAATCGTCTTGGCTGTTGCTGAAAATTCAAAATTTAAAACTAAAATAAGACTTACGCAAATCAACCGAGTGTCCTCCCAAAATGCTCGGTTTGACCGCTAGAAATGTACTCTTCGCACCGGGTTTCTGGGTCAAAAGTGCGTCCCAGACTCTCTAAATTCAAAACTCATAACTCATAACTCATAATTATTTAAAGTGCGTTCTTTTTGGTCAGATCCTTTTTTGTGGATTCACCTTTCTGGGGCGGCTACACTGCCGATATTCCTGGGGCTGTGCTTGCTGGGACTCGGAGTAGGTTCTCCCCAGCTCCCTGTCTGGTTAGAAATATTTTTAGTAGCTGTAGCAGGTATTGTTCCTGTACTGTGGATGCAGTGGTTCCGCCCTTTTTACATTTTTAGTATTTTAGTTGTGGCGGTAAAACCGCAGAATTTAAATTCTGTGCAGCACCGACTTCTGACTCGGTTTAAAACAAAGTTAAATCAAGGAATCGCTCTTTTTGTCGCTGTTTTGCTGACAGTAATTTTGTGGCAACTCTACCGATTGGCTCCCCTCGCGGCTTCGGTGGCTCCCTTTCCTCCTTCCTGGCGGTGGGCTGGATTGTTGTTGGCAGCTTCTGCTTTTTTAGCTAGCAATTTGTTTTTGCAGGTGTCTGCTAGTGTTATGGCGGTTTTGCTGACGCCGGAATCAGAATTTGCAGCAACAAAGCCTCATATTTTAGAAAAAATTCGGCAGGATTTTACGATCGCGCCTTGGCAAGTCGATCGACTTTTGCCGGCTTTTGCAGCCGAGACAACTGCCGCTGTGGCTGCACCCGCAGAGTCAATTGGGCTAGCATCCGGCATAGGGAATTCGTCAGTCGGCAGTCTTGTCAACCCAAAACCTGCAGACACCAATGGCGTTACATCTCTACCCGAAGAGTCGAGCGAAAAAAAGTGAAAAAAAAAATTAAGAGGGGGACAATTGTAGTTTAAGTTACTTTAATTTGTACAGATGTATGCTGTGAAAAAAATAGGTAAGGCCCCTCTTCGGATAGAGATTATTAATAGTCTTAATATTTAACTTTTTATTGCAGGTTGTGGATATTTTATATTGGCTATCTAGAGAGAAGAATCTATAATAGAGAGTGTCAAGGTCAGCTTTCAATCCTTACAGGGGATTAAAACAGAGGTATAACAATATGGCGAATTATCTACCGCTCGCAGAAGAACCTCAAGCCACAGAGCCGATCGAGCTGTGCCAAGATTCTGAAATCTGGGGCAGTCTCAAATCCGCGATCGGCGCAAGTTCAGGATTTCAACGCTGGCAGCTAGAACTCAATTTTGAGCGTCAGCAGCAAAATGCCACCATCGATCAGCAGGTTCGTTCCTATCTGCGGGAAACTTTAGAAACTTTGGCTTATTGAGTACCCTAAAACTAAATATTGTCACGGTTTGTGAATTTTATAGCCCAATTCTGCTGGCATCCCCTCCAATATGCTATATGAGTGCCGATAGTGAGTGTCGAGAGTGAGTGTCGATCGCAACTTCGGAGATCAAATTGCAGGGGACAGTATTTCTCTGCGTTGCTGATTTACGGTATGAAAGGCTAAATATGCAAGTCATAGAAACCAGTATCCACAAAGCTTCTGCCTTTTCAACTTATTTTTTTCATACCCTCATTAAGCAACGCCCAGCAAGCCCTATTTAAATTAGTCACTCATCTCCAAATATTTGACTTTCCCAAGCTTTTTAGCTATGGTTGTTTCTTACAAATCATTTAGGATTGCTATACTTCAGGAGCAACTTTTCGTAAAGTCTCGAACATCTATCCCGATCTAGATTTGACAGCGAAGTTATCTAATTTTAGATTTTAGATTTTAGAATTAGGAATGACTGATTCCCGTCTGGTTTGAAGCTTGCCGGCAGTTAGATTTGGTTTTTAACTCGTGTCAAAATTAGGCAAATTTTGTACAAAAAAAGGTAACTCCCCTGTAGATGCAGGTTCAGCAATATTCTGCGATCGCTCGAAGCAATCAAGCGTCCTTGACAAAATCCACTACAATCTAGGCAGACGAATCTTGTTCAAAAGGTCTTGCAGCCGTTCTGAAACGCCGCCCAATTGTTCTGACAAAGCTACCAGTTGACCGTAAGCTTCAACTAAGCGATCGCCCTCAACATAAACTTCTGGAGTAGGATAATTCTTCATCGCTTCCAGCAGGGTAATCTCGTTATCATTAGTTGCAGACAGCACCAAGGCCTCGCGCAAAGCTTCTCGATTTGCATTTCCAGAAGGAGTGCGAATTACTTGACCCACTTCATCGAGAATTATTTCCCCAACCTTGCTCTTAAGCGTCCGATCCAAAAAGCTTTGACTGACTTTTACTGGTCTCGTCAGACTGTTGCGAACCGCTTCCGGGTCTTTTTTTGCATTTCCCAGCAGCATTTCTAACGCGGGCGACATTTGCCCAGTTTCTGCAAAAACTTCTAATTCGCTGACGGGTAAAGTCATTCGGATCGCACTGTATTTGAGCACTACCTTTTCGGCAGCCGCCGCAGCATTGCTGTAAAATACAATTCCCGCGCCTGCTGCTAAAAATAACGTCCACCGCCCTTTGAAAAAGGAGCGACTCATAGTAAAATCTCCCAACATCTTTTTCTACTTAGACTTTGACACATCTCATTAGTTACTGTACAGGCTAAGGTCTTCGGGAAATGCCAAATTATTCGATCGCCCCAACACTTATACCATTTTAGGTTTTAGATTTTAGATTTTAGATTTTAAATTTTAAATTTTAGAATTGCGAATGACTGATGACGATCGTGGTTTTGAACACGGGTCTACAGTTGCATGATTTCGGGAACTGGTATTACCTATATCGGATGCTAGGCAAAAAACTCGGTTCAGGGCGCTTGTACTGGCCTCCCTGTGCGGGGTGTGCACCCTACTGATTCTCTCTCCCAATCTCCCGATACTAGCAAAATGCCGAACGCCAGCTCTTCTATCAGTGAAGGCTGGCGCTGGGCTTAAATTTATTTTATATATTTAGGGTCTTTATGAAAGCTGACCCCAATTGAACGAATTACAAGCGGTTTATGATTAGGGCCTTTAAATTTGCTGACCCCAATTGAAGCCACATTATTAGTATTACAGGGATCGCTGGCAAACCGGGATTTCATAATAATTTCTTTATATTTCTAACTTTTCCTTGCCTCAGATAGATTTTTGTCTCGATTTGTAAATTTTTGTTACTTCGACTTCGGGGATCGACCCTCGGCGCGCTGCTCCCAGCGAAACAGGAACACCATCAGGGCCACAACTCCGACTTGGAGGGCAAAATTAGGCAAAGCAGAACTAATTTCCCGGCCAGAGGCAATTTTAGCCAGGAAAACCAAGCCGCCGATAAAGCCCGAAGCGCCACAAGCTACGTAAACAAACTGTCGCAGAGGCCGGTAGGGAGTGGCCATTTCTGCAGTTAAACGCTCGTATTGTTGGCGGCTGAGGTTGCGCGGGTTTTTTGGGATGTTTGTGCGATCGTCCGAATTTGGGGCTGGCATAGATTTAGGAAATAAGTAAATTAGGATTGGGCCACAAAAACCCGCTTTCTACCAAAAACCTTCTGGCTGAGGTGGCAACTACTGCCGAAACACCTGGTTTTTGGTACTGGGTGCGCCAGAGAGAGTGAATATTAGACTACAACAAATATCTCACAACTGCCGAAATAAATCACCGCTGAATCCAAACCACAACTGTCTGCAAACAGCCGACAAAAACACCCAAAATCCCTCCTAAATTTACAATTCCCTGCAACTCGCTTTGGACAATTCCCTGAATTGCTAACTCCAACTCTTCAGGAGAAGTACCTTTTACTCGATCGACAATCACTTGGTCGATATTTAAAATCGGGATAGCCTGAGCTACAATATTTTCTAAATCCCGCTCTAAATAGCGCTCTAAAACCAAAGCCAGTTCTTGGCTGACAATTCCGAGGGAAGCGCTCATCACCGCTGAAGTTTGCAATCGATTGAGAAGCAACCGCGAAATATTTTCCCAGTCAATAGATTTGCTCAACCCCTCAAGTACGTCTGTACCCCGCTGTTGAACGTAGCTGCGAACGCTGTCGCGCATAGTTTTTCGCAACTGTCTCACAGTCGAAACCGGTAAATTTTGCATCGACAAATTTTGCAGCCATTCCTGAATTCGCCCGCGAATCCCCAAAGAAATAGTTAACTCTGCTAAGCGCTGATTTGTCGCTTCTCTGTCATCAAGACAAAAAGTCCGCAGCCGAGTTAAAGTGTTCCGCAAACCAAACAAATTTGCTACTACCCAATAAGTGCCGCTGGTTTTTTCTCGAAACCCTTCATCGATGATCGAAATATTGCGATCCGTCAAAAAGTCAATTAAAGCCTGCCGCAGCACTTCCGGGGGTATTACTACCTGCAACAACCACTCAGCAAGCTGAGCCGCCTGAGCTTCAGTTAGCTGAATCTCCAGCAAAACTTGATCGAAAATTTGATTAAGCTGAACTTCTAAAAAATCTTCCCGGCGCGCCAAAACTTTGAGAATTCGCGGCATAGATTCCCCCAACAAATCTCGCAAAATGTTAGCGAGAATTTTAGCAGTTTTTTGCTCGGCATCTGCTTTTACCTGATCCAGCGCCAACTGCAACAACCAGAGAATTACCGACTGCATCCGCTCGGTTTGCAGGAGACGGCGCGCCAAGTTTTGCAGTTCCTCCGGCGTCAGCAGGGAACCCATAATTGTGTCGGAAATTCGCTTTGCTAAACGCTCTTGGTTGCGGGGGATCAAACCGGGAGTGAAAGGTAACTGCCGCCCTTTGATGTAAATAGCTCGATAGGGGCGGAACAGCATTTTGATAGCTATATCGTTAGTGAAATAGCCAATAATTCCTCCCACTACAGGTGGGGCCAACAACAGCCAAATTTCAGACGGATTCATAAATGATTAAAAATAGGGATCGGTGCACAGGGATCGGTGCACCCTATAGTTAGATAGCCGATCTAGACTGCAAGCATTTTTAATTTTAAATTGCTTTGCCCAGTACCAATACTCCCATCATAGCTCCGGCAATGGGGTAGTGGGTGGCAGCGGCAAATCCGGCTTTATTGGCGATCGCGACTTGCTCCTGGCCGATCGGGAATTTTTCTAAACTAGGATTAATGTAAGCATATTCTTGAGTCATGCCAAATTGCTGAGCAATGGGCACTACGAGATTCTCTAGATAAAACTGCTGAAAGCTCCGCATTAAGGAATTGCTGGGGCGGTGGAGGTCGAGAATAGCTGCTTTGGCACCGGGTTTGAGCACGCGGTGCAATTCCTGAAGACTGCGGGGGATGTCAGTCACGTTACGCAGGCCGTAACCCATTGTGGCGCAGTCGAAGTAATTGTCAGCAAAAGGCAAGTCTAGGGCATCAGCTTCTACCCAGGAAATGGGACTGGCAGGGGTGAGAAAAGGTCGATCGCGCCTGGCAGCCACGGCCAATTGTTCGGCGGAAAAATCTACTCCAAATACGCAACCGGTCGGCCCTGCTTGCTTAGCCAGCAACAAAGCTAGATCCCCGCTACCGCAGCACAAATCTAAACAAGTATTTCCGGGGCCTGCACTGCTCCATTTCACCGCCATTTGCTTCCAAATTCGGTGTTGCCCAAAGCTCAACCAGTCGTTCAATTGGTTGTAAACTGGTGCAATTCGATTAAATATAGTTTTAATTTGTTCGGCGTTATTACTCATTGGTCATTTGTCATTGGTGATTGATAATTGGTAATTGGTCAGCCGGAAAAAATAATTAATCCGTGCATTCATGTCATGCTGTCGCCAGTCATTAATGCTTTTTTATTTGTTAGCGAGCGCTGAGCTTTTGTCGAAACTCATTGGTTTGCTATCATTTTAAACTCAAGACTTAGATGCGACTAAGGACTAAGGACTAATGACTGATGACTCATGACTGATGACTAATGACCCTGAAAACTCGTCAATACCAAAGCAACTTCTTGAGCGGCGAGGTGAACTGTTGTGAGTTCGTCTGGGCGCAGGGAACAAGGCTGCTTCCACTGCATGGAAATCAGGGCGATCGATCGACCTTTGTGAATCACCGGGATAGTCAGGTGAGCTTGAATGCCGGATTTCTGATAGTGCGGCAGGCTCGCTAAGGCTGTGTCGTTCCCAATATTCACCGCACCCTGAATAGTTTGAGAGGTAATTGCTTCTCGAACCAGAGGGTCATCTGCCAGCCAATTTTCCACCGTTGAACCAGTGGTGTGAGTGCCTTGGACTGGTATTAAAACATTTTCTTCCACCAGTTGCAAAATGCAAGAGTCCGCCAAAAAATTATCGCTTATAGCAATAGCAATTGGATCTAAACTTGCTTCCAAACTCGGATAATCCACAGCCGTTTGCATGATTGTTGCTAACAGTTGTATTTGATTTTGGGCGCGATCCAATTCCTCAGTCCGCTGCTTGAGAATTTCATAAGTCTCGGCCGCTTTTTGCACGACCATTTTCAGTTCGTTCGGGTCCCAAGGCTTAGTGATATACTTGTAAACCTGTCCTGAGTTAATCGCATCCACCAAGTCTTCAATGTCCGTAAAACCAGTCAAGATAATTCTGACCGTATTCGGAAACTGGGGCACGGTTTTGCTCAAAAACTCCGTTCCCTTCATTTCGGGCATCCGCTGGTCGGAAATGATGACGGCGACCTCGCCTTCGATGCCGAGGACTTCCAAGGCGCGAATTCCGCTCTCAGCTTTGAGCACGTTAAAATCTCGTCGGAAAGTGCGGTAGAGTAAATCCAGATTGTCTGGTTCGTCGTCTACTACCAGCATTTTGGGCTTTTTCGGTCTGTGTAGGGTCATGAGCTGGCGTTTAATTTGATCTAGCTCTGAAATGGCATTATCCATAACAATACGATAAACTCCCCTTTGTAAATTTAGGCGAGCAACTATTCTGTAACAATAGTCTCATAACTCACTTACTATTAATCTATCGCTCTGCCGCGACACGAGCCTTGCCGGTATCCAACCACACATAACTTAGCGCTAGTTTTTGATTCAATTATGACTGATACACCGCAAGATTCATCCCCTCCTGCATCTGCATCCTCCACAACTGCTGTGGATGCCGAAAAGTTAATTCGAGCGCTCCGCCGAAAAGAAGGCACTTGGGTAGAGTGGGGACAGGCCTGCACTGCACTGCTAAAAGCTGGGTACAACTCTCAAAGGATTTTTGAAGAAACTGGTTTTGAGCCAATTCAGCAAAATCAAGTGAGCGTCGCAGCCCAAGTCTACACCAGCATGGTAAATGCTGGGGCTTCAGAGGAAGTTCGATCGCACTTCTTGAAAAAAGGTAGCGATATCTTATACGAGTTTCGGATTCTCTCTCAAGTAGAGCGAGCCGGGGCCGCAGCTTTGATGCTAACCCACAATTTGGATGTTGACGATGCTCGCCAAGTTGCTAAAGCAATCAAGGAGTTTTCGCACTTCGGGAGTCTCCCCCAAGGGTTCACAGACACTCCCGGCGATGCTATGGCTTACCAATGCTGGCAATTGGCGAGACAGAAAAGCGATTTGCAAGAGCGATCGCGCTTAATTGCTCGCGGTTTAAAATTAGCTAGCAGCCAAACCGCTAGGGCGCAAATCGAGCAGTTGCTCGTCGATTTTACCGTAGTTCCGAGACGGGAAGCGCCCCGCCTGCCCGTCTACAGGCTCGATACCGAGGAACAATTGCCCCGGATTGTCCCCGTTGTGGGCAAATTGCCGCTTTCTACCAGAGATTTGCTGGCAGTGCCTTTGCCGGAGGAAATAGAGCCATTCCGAATGGTAAAATTTTCCGGAGCCGGAGCTTGGGTGGCGATTCCCGGATGGCAGGTAATTTTGAACGCTGAAGATCCGGTGGCTGTTTTGGAAATGAGCGATAAATTGCCGGTACCGCTGCAAGGCAAAGTTGAAGAAGTTTTGATTATTGCCGATCGAGCCCAAAGACAGTGGGATGCTGAGAGTTATTTCCTCGCCGATAACGGGGGCAATTTAGAATTGTACTGGTTTGAACAATCCCCAGATATTCCTATTTTGGGGCGAGTTGTTCTGGTGATGCGTCCCAAAAAGATTGTGGATGAAGACTATACCAAAGATGGATGGCAAATTGATGATTAGTCAGTTGACTGTTGACTGTTGACTGTTGACTGGAAAGCTAATAACAACTAACAACTGACAACTGACAACTTACTACTGACTACTCACTACTGAGGCGGTTTCGGTTCTTGAATTGGCGGAACAACAGAATGCTGTTTCTTAAATCTATTAAAGCCGTAAACCGCAGCCGCAATTAACAAAAAATAAGGACTGTAAGCCAACAGCCAAATACCCAAACCAAACAAACCTAGCGTCAATTCACCCACAGAATGAGTCGCTTTCCCCCAAGTTTCCTGCACCCGCAAACCTAGAGCAGGTTCGGGAGTCTGTTGAGCCGATACTGCTGCTTCTAGAGTTAAGCTAATAGTCGAATAGGCTACTTGATTTCGCAAACTTTTTAACTGAGCGTCAATGCGTTCGATCGACTCCCGAATATTGCTCAACTCCTGAGCAGCTTTGAGCACGTCGCCGACAGAACCCGATCGCTCCATAATTTTTAACACCATTTCCTCCGATTTGCGAAGGTTCCGCAGCCTAGCCTCGCTGTCAACTAATTGATCGGTAACATCCTCAGCCATCAGAGAACGGTTCTCTACTGTTCCGAGTTTTGCCAAAGCGTCTAAAGTCGTTTCTAAACGTTCTTGAGGCACGCGAATTTCCACAGACGCGGTTTGGCGGACACTGGAATCGGGCGGCTTTTGATTTTGGAAACCCAAAATATCGCCTTGCTGTTTTTCGACAATATTAGTAACAGATTTAGTGCTGGCGTCCATAGATTTGACAACTACGCTGAGTTGGGCTTTTTTAATCAGTTGGGGACGAGTTGCTGGAGTTTCTGCTGCTTTTTTTGATGCACCAGGAGTTTGTGACCTTTGGGCTGCTGGCTCGGGTGCTGGTGCTGATTGTGGAGCCGATGCCGCTACTTGGTTTTCAGGGCTGCTGGATGAACCTGCGCCGCCTGGAGCGCTGCTGGACGTTTGAGCTCCTCCGCAGCTAGGCAAAGCAATTGTTGAAGATAAAGTTAAGAATATCGCCACAGCAAAACGAGTTGTGCTGTTGTTGGCTGGGTTTGGGTTTGGCTTGGGCGGGGGGGAATTGATTTTGAGGTGAGTTTTCATTGGGGTGACTCCTCTAAAAAAGGCTTGGGTATTGAATTTTATGCTTGTTTCAATTTAAGCTTCAATATATAGCGTTAGTTTAGCCGATACCGAAATGGAAACGGTAGAGGTTGAATACTTGGGAATTTTTAACCGCAGATAAACGCAGATGAACGCAGATGAAAGCCAATAAATATCGGTGTGATGACCGAAAACAATTTGGTCACACGTCCCCGGATTCATCCGTGGAGCGAGAAAAAAGCTCCTCGCTCCCAATTGCCAGCCGCCGGATTTCTCCGCGGGGTCGTTTTATTCAATTCTTTAATCTAAAATCTAAGATCTAAAATCGATTGACGGTTTGGGTTCTGGCCATACGCGATCGCCACTAAAACAACTCAGTTTCTGATACCGTTTGAAAAGGCTGAACCCCACAAATATTTTTGTAATCTAAAATCTAAAATCTAAAATCTAAAATCGCATGACAGATGAATTTGATACTGATTTTATGCGATCGACAACCCAGATCGATCGCCCGGATGTAGCCTCAGCGCTTTCAGAATCTGGGTTTGCCGCAGTTTTGCGAGAACAAGCTTGCCTTAAAATTCGCGAAAGCTTGCGTGCGGGCCAGCAGGACATGGCGGATTGGCAAGGCGGCCCCCTTGCTGTTTCGGCGGTTCCGGGGGCCGGGAAGTCTACGGGAATGGCTGCTGCGTCGGCAATTGCGATCGCCCGCAACGGGCTTCACAGCCGCCGCCAGTTAATTGTCGTGACATTTACGCGATCGGCTGCTGCTAATATTAAAGCTAAAATTCGGGAAAGATTGACAGAATTGTCTTTATCGCAAGGCGGTTTTGCGGTGCATACTTTGCACGGTTTAGCTTTGAATATTGCGATGCGCCATCCCGATTTGTCGGGTTTAAATTTAGAAAATTCAACTTTAGTTACTCCCACTCAAAGTCACCGATTAATTCGTACCTGTGTAGAACTTTGGATTGCCGAAAATTCCCGCCGATACCAAGTTTTGCTGGAAGGACAGCAATTCGACGGAGAGGAAACGGAGAGGCTGCGGCGACAATCGGTTTTGCGGACGGAAATTTTGCCCCAGGTAGCGAAAACTGTGATTCACGAGGCGAAATCTTCTGGTTTATTTCCCGAACAGTTGTTAGAAATGAACGCTCTTGATACTGGGGACGGTTATGAGATTTTAGCAGTAGCTGGGGGTTTATATCAAAAATATCAGGCTTTGTTGAGGAGTCGGGAATTCATCGATTACGACGAGATGATTTTAGCCGCTTTGCGGGTGTTGGACAATCCGAGGGCGAGGGCGATCGAGCAAAAGCAAGTATTTGCTGTTTTTGAGGACGAAGCGCAGGATTCTACACCTTTGCAGACTCGGCTTTTGGAAACATTGGCGATCGATCCCGATCATCCTACTTTACCTCCCAATTTTATCAGAGTTGGCGACCCAAATCAAGCGATTAATTCTACTTTCACTCCTGCCGACCCGATTTATTTTAACCAATTTTGCGATCGGTGCGAAGTAGAGAATAAGTTAGCGACAATGGACGGCGCAGGTCGCAGCACCCAGGTGATTATCGATGCAGCTAACTTTATGTTGCAATGGGTAAATAGCTCGAAATTAGCGGGAACAGAACAGCCTTTTCGCGACCAAACTATTAAGCCAGTACCCAGCAATGACCCGCAGCAGAATGCCAATCCGGCTCCCATTGGTCGCGGCTTAGAATTGCATACTCCCCGCGATATTTACCATACAATTGAGTTAATTGGCAAGCGGGTAATTGAGTTGGTAGAGGAATTTTTACCTGCCGATTTTGAATGGGGCAGGGATGGCAAAGATATCGATTCAGGCGGGGAAGCGAGGGAGGGGGAAAATAGCGCCAAATTGCCGTTAGAAAATCTGAAATCGATGGCTATTTTGGTGCGGGAAAATAAACAAGGTAAGTTTATCAAAGAAGTGCTGGAAAATCCTCAAAAACACGGATTAAGCTTTGATTTGCGGAAATACGGCATTAAAATTGAGGATGTGGGAGAGCGGGACAGACATTCTCAAGTACCTTGGGAAATCTTAACACTGCTGCAATTCCTCGATCGCCCGCACTCTCCAGACTACCTGAAAGCAGCCTTAAAGATTTTGAGCGATCGGCAACTGATCCCCAAACAAGACTACAATGCTTTTGCGACTAGCCCCGAGCAATTCCTTTACCCAGGCCCGCTAGACCCGCAGCAGTCAGACCCCATTCGCAAATGCCGCTATTTTTGCTGCGGTTTGCTGCAAGCTAGTTTAGAACTGCCACCCTACCAAATCATTTCATTCTTAGCCTTAGCGCTGCAATACGACCAAACAGAATTAGCCACCGCCGACAAATTAGCAGAACGAGTAGCAATCCAAACAGCCGGCAACAATTCAATGCGTAATATTTTGGATGTACTGAGCGAAATTGTCAGTTCCGAAAGATTTGAACCTGTGGATGCAGACGACAAAATAGAAGAACGCTATACCAGCAAAGGTCAACTCACAATTATTACCATGCACAAAGCTAAAGGATTGGATTGGGATTGCGTATTTTTGCCGTTTCTGCACGAACAAACCATCCCCGGAAATTTGCGTGTTTTGCCGCAAGCCCGATTTTTAGGAGATTTCACTTTAGCAGAGGTAGCGAGAGCACAAATTCGAGCAAGTTTGCACGAAAAATATCCTTTACCAAATCTAGGCGAAGCCTGGGAACAAGCAGGTTATTTGAAAACAGCAGAAGAGTTTCGACTGCTGTATGTGGCGATGACCAGAGCAAAAAGCTTGCTGTGGATGGCGGCGGAGAAAAAAGGGCCTTTTACTTGGAACAAACCGGAGAATTTGCAGGAGCAAAAACCTTGTCCGGTAATGCCTGTTTTGAAACAGAGATTTCCGAGTAAGGCTCTATAAAATAAATAAGAAGTAATCAGTAATAAGTAGCTCGTTCCCCGGCTCTAATTATGGGTGATAACTTAAGCTGAAGTTACTCCTTTTGTTGCTCCGATTACTCAACAATAAATATTTGCTGCCTCTATCTGTAATTCCTACTGCTAGACTATCTCTCGTTGCCGCCCTTAGCTCAAAATGGTGTTTCTGCCTGTAGGTATAACCTTTCTCCCAACTGCGGATGCTTAAAGGAAAGTTCCCGCGCGTGCAAGTGTAGCCGCTTCGCGGCAGCCCGACATCCGTAAAGTCGATCGCCCAAAATCGGTATCCCTAACCCTCGAACATCCGCTGCATGAACCCTCAATTGATGCGTGCGTCCCGTCAGCGGCAAAAACTCGACCCGATCGCAATTTCCCTCCCTCGCCATTACCTGAAAGCGAGTAACACTGGGTTTTCCGCACTCCCAATTGACTTGCTGGTAAGGCCGATTTTCTGGATCGCCCCTAAGTGGGAGATCGATCGTCCCCGCCTCAATTTTTACAGTACCCGAAAGCACCGCTTCATAAACTTTGTGAACCTGCTTTTTTGCAAATTGCTGCCTGAGTTGACTGCTAGTTTCTTTGTCCCGGGCCAATAGCAAAATCCCCGATGTTTCCCCATCTAAACGATGCACAACTATCAAATTTAAACTATCCGGTAACAAGTTACGCAAACGACTGAAAACACTATCTTGATTTTCAAAATAACGACCTGGAACTGACAGCAAGCCAGAAGGTTTATTGACCGCAATCAACCATTTGTCTTCATAGATAATCGGTAGCATTTGCGTAACGGGCAAGATGCCCGTTCCACAAGAAATATTATTGCTTGTGGGGAGTAGGGGTTGGGCTTCTAGCCCGCCCGTCAAACCCTCATTTATATTAGAAACAATCGGATTTTGAGCCAATCCTGACAGCAAAAAACCCATCAACGGCTGACACCGATCGCCACAAGCACCATAAAATTCTCCCTGTATCTTATCCCCCGATGGCGGCCCCCACCAAAACTCAGCCATTGCCAGCGGTTTCAGATTTTGTACTGCCGCGTAGTGGAGCAATTTTGGCGCGCAACAGTCGCCGGTGCCAGTGGGAATAGAATTGGTTGGCATCAATGAGGAGAGCGATCGCGATTTTCCCAAAAAGTTCACCAGAGTGTAAGCTGCGTGCATTTGCGTCTGAAGTTCGCGGGAAAGTTCTTTTCGCTGCTGTTTCAGCGCCCGCATCCGCCGATCCGCAGCTTCAATTAATTGTTTTAGCGGCTGCAATGTTTCATCCCGCTGCCGTTTTAATTGCCTGCGTTCAATTTTCTCCAAACGGCTTTCTTGATTCAGTTGTTCCAGGGCAATTTCTAGTGTTTCTGCTGCGAGAGTTTGACACAGTAACTGGCGTTTTTCATCTCGCTGCTGCTTGCAATTGCGGTGCCGATCGCTCAAAACTTGCATTTGCACTTCAAACTCCCGAAATAAGGCTTCATACTCTTGTCGCTGCGGGAGTTGATTCAGTGCAATAAGTTCCTGTTTCATCGCCTCCAATTGAGTTAACGTGCGGGCTTCCTCAAAAGCAACTCGCTCTCGTCCCGGAATCGGTGGCACCCAGCCCTCAAGAATGCTGCAACCGTTCAGCAGCCCGGAAAATGCTTTGAGTATCCCCTGTTCCCCCGAAGGCATCTCCACCAGTAATATGCCGTACATCTTCCCTTCGCGATCGTAGGAATCGTCAGCAGCAAGGTACTGCATCAAACCCCGGGCGAGATCCTCGGACATTCGAGTACGCGGCAGTCTCAGCAGCTCGCCACTTTGAGGACAAAGGCCTTCGTACCAATAATTGGGGTGCGAGTCGATCGACTCCCAATGACAGTCCGTGAAATCTAAAAGCGCGTGCAACTCTAGCATCTTAAATTTGGTTTGAAACCTGAATTAGGACATTATGTGCTTGTGTCCTGACCGTATGTTACAGCGGTGTACCGAAAGTGGGAAGGGTGCATAATTTTATACCTACTGGAATTAAGTAAAAATGATGTGTCGCACCAAGCCTGATATGCTAAATTTGTTTCCAAACAGCAGCGAGATTAAGAAAAGCATAAGTTAATATATAAGACCGCAAGCTTGTTATCCCACTAAATTTTTTATGTGAAAGGCGTATGCCAGACCTCTCGACTTCGGCTACAGAAAACTCCTCAAACCCCCAGCCAGCGCTGCTGCCGCCGATTTTAAGAATTTTTGCAGCATTTCCAGATTACGATCGGGGCAATAGATTGTACGCCGCAGGAAGGTACGAAGCGGCAGTCATTTGCTATGGAAAAGCGGTTCAAATTAAGCCGGACTGGGCCCGGGCGTGGCTGAATCTGGGCAAAGCTTACAAGCAACTGCACTCCTACGCAGAAACCGTAGCCTGCGCCGATCGAGCTACAGCAATTAATCCCGAAGAATACTGGGCTTGGATGCTGCGCGGGACAGGGCTGTTAAGTTTGCAAAATCACTCAGAAGCGCTCGCGGCTTTCGACACCGCAATTCAAATCAATTCAGAAAAGCACGAAGCTTGGTATCAGCGAGGCCGAGTTTTAGAGGAATTGCAGCAGTGGGATGCAGCCGCAACCTGTTACAAAAAAGCAACCCAACTTCATCCGAATTTGCCCGCCATGTGGTATCGGCAAGGCAACGTGTTGGTTCAAGCGGAGCGCTATCCTGAAGCCGTGGCCGCTTTCGAGCGCGCGCTGAAACTCGTCCCCACTAATTGGGAAGCTTGGCTGAACCGAGGTTTGGCTTTGATGAAAGCCGAACGCTACGCTGAAGCTGTAACTTCATACGATCGCGCCATTCAACTGCAACCACAAAATAGTCTGGCTTGGTTCAATCGGGGCATTGCTTCGGCAAAATTGCACAAATATGCAGAAGCCGTGACAGCTTACGATCGCGTACTGCAAATGCAGCCCAACGACTGCGAAGCTTGGTTTTATAAAGGAATGGCCCTCAAACACCAGCGGGCAGACGCAGCAATTGCTTGTTTCGATCGGGCAATTCAAATTAATTCTTTTTATCCCGAAGCATGGATCGGGCGCGGTCAAACACTGTCAGAATCGAGAGATTTTGAAGGGGCGATCGCAGCTTTTGACCAAGCCGTTCAAATTAATCCGAATTTTCCCGAAGCTTGGCTGGGTAGAGGCATCGCCCTGGCAGGATTGGAACGCTACAAAGAGGCAATTATCGCTTACAGCAATGCCCTACAAATTGAAGGTAATTTTCTAGAAGCTTGGAACTTGCGAGGCGAAGCTCTGGAAAAATTACAGCAATACGAAGAAGCGATCGCCTGTTTTGATAAAGTAATCTCTCTGACTTCAGAAGCAGAAATTACATCAAAAGTAGGGTTGCAGCAAGGCGCAGCGCTGGAAAAATTGCAGCGTTACGAAGAAGCCGTCGCAGCTTACAACCGCGTACTAAAAATCGTGCCAGACAATTTTGAAGCTTGGTTGCAACGCGGCAACGCTTTGTCAAAATTGCAGCAGTACGAACAAGCTCTAGCATCATACGAGCGAGCAATTACTGTCTGGCCGGATAACTATCAAGGCTGGGTACAGCGAGGTCTGATCCTAGGGGAAATGCAAAATTATTCTCAAGCACTCGTCGCTTTTGACCAAGTGATTCAACTCAAGCCAGACAACTGGGAAGCTTGGGCGCAACGGGGCGACGTTTTGCAAAAATTGCAGCGAACTCAAGATGCTATTAGTTCTTACGGAGTCGCCCTCGAAATCAAACCCGATTACTACGAAGCTCTAGTCAGTCGAGAAGAATTGAGGCTTAAGGGCGCGATGTCAGGAAAGTGGTAAGGGGAAATTGACAAATAGTTTTAATTTTTGAAATTGCTTTGTTCCTCGTAATACTGCGCTGGCGTAAAGTTTGAGCTATTTAACTTAAAACTAAAAAAACTTCCCTCTTCTGTCTGCTCCCTAGAAACAATTCAAAAGAGCCGGAGACAACCTCTCCTCTAGCCTTTGTGGGTTCTCTAAAGAAATAATTTCGCCCTCATCTTAGATTTGCTTATGAATAATACAAAACGGCTTATCCTAGCCAGGATGGGTTCATGGCGGTACTATCAAATTGGTTGGTAGTTTTATACAGTTCGTATTGCCCTTTTGCTGCCGCCTCGCGAGTGCGATTCAGCATTGCTGCAACTTGTGCTTGATCCATCGGCTTAAACGTGCGAGCGGCCTCAAACGCTTGATCGAGGAGTTGCATACTATCAATGCCAGTAATCACGACTGAAGTAGGCAGATTCATCGCATAGTGGAGACATTCGATCGGGCTTACTGTATTGCTTCTAAGAACGTAAGGGTCGCCCATAGATTTCATCCCCAATACACCTATTTGGTTCTTCACCAGCACCGGCAGAACTTGTTGCTCAAAACTTCTAAAATGAGCGTCCATCACGTTCAGCGGCATCTGTACCGCGTCAAAACGGAAATTGTTTTGAGCGGCAATTTCCATCACTCGCAGGTGAACCAAAGGGTCTTTGTGTCCTGTAAACCCGATGTAGCGAATCTTGCCCGCCTTCTGCGCTTCCACTACCGCCTCCATAGCCCCGCCGGGAGCAAAAATGCGATCGGGGTCTTCCATCCGAATAAGTTCGTGATGCTGCATCAGGTCAATGCGATCAGTCTGCAACGCCTTCAGCGATTCATCAATCTGCATCATCGCCGCGCCCTTGGTGCGGCCGTCAATCTTGGTCATCAGAAACACCTTTTGCCGGTAGCCATCCTTGAGCGCTGCACCCATCCAGCGGTGGCTGCGTCCGTTGTGATAGTCCCAGGAATTGTCCATGAAATTGATGCCGCGGTCGATCGCACTGCGAATGAGCTTAATACTTTCTTGCTCCTCTCGAAGCCGTCCGATATGGTGTCCCCCCAAACCAATTGCAGACACTCGCTCTCCTGTGCGTCCCAGTGTCCTGTAACTCATCTCGCCACTTTGGGTTTGACCTTGGGCAACTGCACTTTCAGCGTATACTTGAGTCTGTTCATCTTGAGCTAACACGGGTTTCAACAACCCTTCTGAAGCAGCCAGCCCTGCTGCAACCAAACCAGAAGCAGAAGTTACCTTTAACAACTTGCGTCTGCTGATATTCATAAATGCCTCCTGCAAAGAAACTACTAGGACTCACTCACCGCTTCGTTGCACTAAAGAGTTTTGAATTTAAGATGTCTCAAAATCCAGAGCGCAGTCGGGCTGCAACTTCCCCGACTGCCTACTTTGCCTAATCAATAGTAATGATGAAATTTCTAGTTTTAAGAGTTCCTAGACCGGCCAGCGAAGGCTTTTAACTCAATAGCATCGTGACTGCAAAACACGCGCACATCTTTACTGTGCTGCGCCGATAAGGAGTGCAGTCGGCCTTGATTGAGCAACCGAGCCTTGCGATCGACCTCCATCATCCATTGGTAGGCGCGCAAAGCGGGTGTGCAGCGTCGGTTAGCGGCATCCATCTCGTGTCGGTAGAAATAGGCATCGCCTGCGTGCAGGAGCCAGCCATCGGGTGTATCAATGGCAATGCCAGCATGACCGCGCGTGTGCCCCACCAACGGGATTAGCAAAATCTCCGGCGGCAACCCGTCGAGGTCGCGGACAGCTTCAAAACCGAACCAAGGTTCGCCACCCGCCGAATAGTATTTCCAGCGTTTGACTTCATCCCACTGCCCCGGACGATAGCGCCTTTTTGTGATGAAACCGTGCCGATCCTGTGCCGCATCGATTTCAGCCTGCATAACGTGTACTGTGGCTTCAGGGAAATCCTCTAGACCACCGGCATGATCAAAATCGAGGTGGGTGAGTACAATATGGCGCACATCGCTTGGTGAAAATCCGAGCTGTTCAATTTGATGGATTGCCGTGTACTTGCGATCGAACTGGATATTATTAAAGTGGACGAAAAACGGGCTGAGCCGAGAGTAAGGGGACTGGATATCCCGCAATCCGAAGCCGGTATCAATCAGAACCAGTCCCTGATTCGTTTCAACGAGCAGACAGTGGCAGACGAGGTGAGCCGTCAGGCCGCGACTGAAGCCATCGAAAAGTGCCCCTCCAATGGGACACATACAGCCACAATTGAGATGATGAATTTGCATAAATGTGCTGTACTAAATTACTTAGGCGATAACTATTTATTCCTCAGTCCCCATCCAAGGCCGATGCTGCATAATGGCATCGATGAACGCCTGAGAAAACTTCGCTAAATCGTCACTACTGGGAGAAGTAAACACGCTTTTATCGGCTGCAATCTTGCCATTATCTGCGATGTTTACTTTCTTTAAATCGGCACATAAAAATAGTAAGACCGACGCGAATTATTTGTTAGCAGAACCCGGTTCAGTAAGCTGGCGGTGCAGTTCGGCATTGACGGTATCAGGCAAAACCTTACTCGCGCTGGCCAGAATCTTTGTCTTGAGTGAACCGGCGATAATGTCGTCCTTACCCGCCATCAGCGCCTCGAAGCCCTGCTTGGCAACTTCGGCCGCGTCGTCTTTCTTGTCTGCGCCCACCTTCGTGTCGTCCATTCCCGCGCGATGGAAGAAGTTGGTATCCGTCGGCCCTGGCATCAGCGCGGTAACGGTGACGCCTGTGTCCTTTAACTCGTTACGCAGCCCTTCTGAGAAGGAGTGTATAAATGCTTTAGATGCCGCGTAGACTGCCTCGAACGGCCCCGGCATTAGGGCGGCAATGGAGGAAGTGAATAGAATCCGTCCTTGGCCGCGATCGACCATATCCTTAACTACCCGTTTAGCCAAATGCACAGACGAGACAACGTTGAGGTTAATCAGATTTAGTTCGTCCTTCAAGTCTGTCTCGCGGGCAAAGTCGCCCCCGACGCCGACACCGGCATTAATTGCGATCGCATCCACTGGCCGATTAGTCGCTTTTATCTGGTTGTAGAGCGTCTCAACACCGTCGTAGGTAGCGAGGTCTGCCTGCACTGTCTCGACTTTGGCACCGAGTCCCTCAAAGGCTTGAGCCGCTTCATTGATGCTCGCTCCGGTGGCGGTGACTAGGAGATCGAATCCGTTTTGAGCGAACTGTTTGGCGAGTTCGTAGCCGATACCGTTAGAGGCACCCGTCACGACAGCCAAGGGCCGGGTCAACGAACTGTTTATAACCATTTAAAATCCTCTGTAACTGCTTCACGCTCGTTTGTCTAGGCTTGCTTCTCTCTGTACTAGACAATCTTTGTGGACTGTGGGCTTTCAACTTTATATAATGCTAGGGAGGTAGGAGTGCGATCGCATCTTTCCTAGGACATAAGCTGTTAGACATTTAAATACGGTATAATCGCCAACCAAATTCATGCAATTAGTGTAAAAATGCCAGCATATAATCATCTATGAGAAATAGCAAATATAGAAAATACAGAAAGCCTTAAAAAATGAATAAAAGGAAATTTTTAGATAAATAACTAGGATTTTATTATTGCCGAATGAAGCAAAAAATAACTAATATTTCTTAGTTTTTGTTCAACCAAAGATCCTATTAGTGCCTTGATGCAAACCCAGACAATCTAGAAAGTCTAAGAGATGAACATATAAATATAGTGAAATATTGTTAAACAATATCATCCAAGCGCCCAACAATTAGGATATATAAATTTGGCAGGTGGACATTTCAAACATTGGGTTGTCATTAAAAAACTTGCGTCGCTACAAAATTAAGTAGCTTACAGATACAACCAAAGATAATTTCTATAAGCCGCTCACGATAATCAACTATCTTGTTTGATTAAAAATCAGTTCGTGTCTCGAAGCCCTCACCTATTGTCTTCCCCAATCTCGAAAATTCATTTTTGTTTGTCTTTGTAAGTGCGACAAGTTTTTACAATATATTGAGAGCCGCAAGTGGGATATTTCATAAGCTAAAACTGAATCTATTGTGAATAAAAATTACAATTTATTTTCCTCAGTATGCACGAAGACCCGCAATTCAAAAGGGCAATTCTGGCCGAGTCGCTCTATCTCGGGTGAACTTTGATGTCTATATGTATAAAATGCGCGTAGATATGACTAATAACTCTTTTGAGAATTATTTGGGAACCGCCATTATCGCGGGCTAAATTGGATGCGATGAGAGACGGAAGATGGAAGATGGGACATTGACTCGGAAGATTAATCCTGGGCTAAAAACATTTATCTCTGGTGGAACGGGCAGGAGGCTTGTCCAGGGAGAACAGTGCGTGATGTCAGTGATAACTGAATCTCAGGCACTGTTCTCAATCAGACTCAATCAACCTGGTAACAGCGACGAAAAATCTCTGATATCAGGCCGATCGCGCAGCAAGAAACCAAGCGGATGACGCCAAGAGTGTAAGATGTCACTTATCACGAATACTTTCTGTTGGGGATTGCCCGACGGCACCGAAAATTGAAAATTATGACAGCCAATTGCTGATTCTGGTGGCTTCATGTTATAGTGGTTTTCCAAGAATTAAATTCGGTGGCGTAGTTTGTTGGTGTTTATTTACAAGCGTCTCTCCGAATCTAAATCTCTGCACCCTAATGATTCTGGAGATTTTATGTCGATTTACGTGGGTAATCTTTCATATGAGGTAACACAAGAGGACCTCAACGAAGTATTTGCCGAGTACGGTACTGTAAGCCGCGTCCAAGTGCCAATGGACCGGGAAACAGGCAGGATGCGGGGTTTTGCTTTTGTGGAAATGGCAAGCGAGGCAGAAGAAGCAGCAGCCATCGCAGCTCTAGACGGTGCTGAATGGATGGGCCGCGACTTGAAAGTCAACAAAGCCAAACCTCGCGAAAACAACAACAACAACAGACGCCCCTCGGGCGGCGGCGGTGGCTGGGGCGACAGCGATCGCTCTTCACGCGGACGCTACTAAGCTTTGAGACTGAAAATTTGAGTTGTGGTAGTTGAGCGCAGGTGCGAATGCTGCTTCTTTTTCGGGTTGTTCGATCGACCCATGAAATAAAACTCCCAAACCTCTAAATCAGTTTTGCCCCCTCCTTGGAGGGGGCTTTGTTTTTGGCGAAAAATCCCGGGAGGTACGTCGGCTGTGCAGTTCCCACTCTAGTTCGTGATTCGATACCCTCTTAACTGCTTTTTTTAAGAGGCTGTCGGGATTTCGCGGCTCGACTCCTGTAAACTATCAAACTAGAATTAAGCAGCAAGAAAAGTTAGAATAACGGCAAAACTGAATATTGCCTAGAACAGCAAAACTATCTTTACCGAAGATTAGTCGAGAAAACCAGCCGAATATCAGCCAATATCTTGATTTTGCCTCAATAAAGATGTCCAAGGTCTACAGCACGGCGGAACTCATTAAAATCCTCGAAGAAGAGCGCCAAGCCTGCTTGCATGGGCGGCGCCTCAATTTGACTGAAACTCCTGCTACAGGCAACCCCGTGATTGACCGCTTTCTCAAATCTGAGGGAGTTCAGAAGTTCACTGCTTATCAAAATTTTAAGGCTGCCGTGCACGAATACCAGCGGGAACATCAAGTTTCTGGGATTGTCTGGCGGGAAATCGCGGTTAAAGGCAATACTCTACGCTATCCGGCAGTGGATGACGAATTAATAGCTCTACCGGTTGATTTGATCACGTTGAAGGCAGCTAAGATTGCTATGTTGGAATTCTGGCAGCAGGTAACTGCCGGGATGGATTTGTATTTAAGCATTAACAGCGGGAAGGATTTTCGCTCGATCGAGCCGGTTGATGTAGAGGCTATAGCCCAGCGCACAGAATGGGCCAGTCTCTCGAAGTGGGAAAAGTTGGATTTTCTAGAAATTTTGTTGCAGTTGGGCTGGGGGAAGCCGGAGGAAGCTTATTATAAGCGGGGATGGCCGACCTCGGGCAGCGAGTACATTCACGCCGTCAAACCCGGACAGCGGCCGATTTGTTAATTGGGAATGGGAAATTGGTATTTGCTAAGAGTCAAACTAAATCGCCACATACTTTGGTAAAGTTACTCCTAGCAATACTTCGGACAGTTTTTGAACAGAGACACGATCGCGCTGTTATCCCTGAAGCCGATTTATTATGGTTGGAAGCGGTTTGGGCTTTTTATGAGCGCGATCCAAACACCAATTATTGTAGGGATTGTCTTTTTGAGATATTTGCCGCGATTTAGACCCGATTTCTAGCCAAGAGAAAACTAACATGAGAAAACTAAGTTTATGGGGGCAACAACTCAGCCTAATTTTGGGGGGAATTATGGCGGGTGTTTTCCTGGGAGAATTAGCTCTTCATCTGGGGGGAATTAAAGGTCTGAAAAAGCCCCGTGAGCCTGTCTCTTTTGAGATTTACAGATTAGACGATCCCGCTGGAGCTTGGTCATTGAATCCGGGCGCGTCTTTCGAGTGGCGCGGTGAAGGGGAGCGCTCCTTCATCCAAGCGAATAAAGATGGTTTACGCGATCGTGAACATACCAAGGAGAAACCACCAAAAACTTTTCGGATCGCGGTGCTGGGAGATTCCTTTGCCGAAGCTTTACAAGTGCCGATGGAAAATACTTTTTGGTGGAAAATGAGAAAGCAACTCAATAAAAAATGTACTGCTTTAGGCGATCGCAAAGTTGAAGTAATTAATTTTGGGGTTCAGGGTTATGGGACGGCTCAAGAACTAATGACTCTGCGCCAGAAAGTCTGGAAATATTCTCCCGATTTAGTCCTCTTAGCTTTTTTGCCGGGCAACGATATTATTAATAATTCAAAAAAACTTGATTTTTATAAACGTCGGCCCTTTTTCGTCTATAAAAATGGTGAATTAGTCCCAGATATGTCATGGGTTAAAATGTCACCGGAAGAACATGAATATGTGAATTTTTCCGCAGTAGATTATCTTCCCACTTGGTTTGTCAATAATTCACGCATTTTGCGGTTAGTCAGACAAGTGGATTTAGATAATAAGAAACGTCTGCTTGATGCCACCGAAAACAATCGATTTTCTAAGAACTTTCAAGAACCGATTGATCCAGTATGGAAAGAGGCTTGGCAGGTGACAGAAGGATTAATTACACTAATGAATCAGGAAGTTAAGGCAAAAAAGGCAGATTTTATGGTTTTGGTTGTCAGTACGGGAGCTCAAGTCCATCCCGATCCTATAGCTCGTCAAGGCTATATGAAACAATCTGGCATTAAGGACTTGTATTATCCTAATCAGAGAATCAAATCCCTGGGTGATCGGCTCAATATTACAACATTGGATACAGTCCCGCGATTGCGAGAGTATGCAGAAAAAAATAAAACTTGTGTACATGGCTTTCCCAATGCTCTACCCTGTGAAGGTCATTGGAATCGTCAAGGCCATGAGCAAGTTGGTCAACTTATTGCACAACACTTATGCGATAAGTTCCAAGCAGAGTCTTCGGGTTCAAAAAAAAATAACGTCCTAGTGAAGTAAAATTAATATGATTCTCCCCATTCCTGTCAACTTAACGTCAAACGTAATACCGCTCTGCTGTTTGACTATTAGGGTTCGAGCCGCCCTAGCCCCCCCTTCTTAAGCTATGCGTTACCCACATCTTTCTTAACAATCAGGAAAGCCTTGTGTAACAAGGCTTTTCTGATTCATTTTCCCACCAGCCTTGACAATTTGACCCTTATGTTTGTTGATAAAAGGTCAAGCTTATTGAGAACTAGTGAGGGAGGAATGGGGGTTTGATAGCGTAAGAGTGATCGCTCTCCAAATGTTAAGAAAGATGTTTATAAAGCATAGCTTCTTAAGGGGGATTTAGGGGGATCTAGACTCACGTAAAACCGATATTTATCAAGGGTTTCAGTCTTAAGTTGACACCAATGGGTACTGCCGTGTCCTGACTGTGGGTAATATCTGAAGAACTCATTTATTAACATCAGAAATTTGGCAAAGCATCAAGCCAAACCACTGATTTGGATCTGTCCAAACCTGCACTGGCATTAAACCACGCTGCGACAGTTCTTTTTGTACAGTATTGAGATTAAACTTGCGCGATATTTCGCTGCGGATAGTTTCTCCCGCTGCAAATTCAACCGTTAAATTGAGAGAACGCAACTGCACTGTTTGCGTTTTTTTACTTTTTAAGTGCATTTCTATTTGACATTCCTCTTGATTGTAAAAAGCCCAATGCTCGAACTGTGCTAAATCAAAATTTCCCTCATATTTGCGATTTAAATGCCGCAGCATATTCAAGTTAAATGCTGCCGTTACTCCTTGACTGTCATCGTATGCAGGCTCTAAAATATCCTTAGATTTGTCCAAGTCAATTCCCAGCAAAAAATACTCTCCCGGCTGCAATGCACCGACAATTTGCGAAAAGAACAAATCGCATTCTTGAGCGTTGAGATTGCCGAGGGTACTGCCGAGAAAGCAAATCATTCGGGTTGGCAAGGGCGACGGTGCAATTTTAGCTAAGGCTAATTCGTATGTGCTGACAAGTCCGTGAATCTGGAGCGACGGATAATCTGCCAACAGTTGACAAGCGCTGCTTTCTAGGATAGTAGGACTGATGTCGATCGGCAAATAATGCAGGGGATACTCCAGTTGACTGTAAGCATCAAGGAGAATCCGAGTTTTTGTGGAACTGCCGCTGCCGAGTTCGACGATTTCGCAGGGGCCAGTTAAATTTGCGATCGCCCCCGCGCACCCCTGCAAAATAGCCGTCTCAGTGCGTGTCAAGTAGTATTCCGGCAACTGGCAAATCAACTCAAACAGCTTCGAGCCGCGATCGTCGTAGAAATACTTTGGAGGCAGGGATTTGGGGGTTTGAGTCAACCCGCTAACTACATCGCTGCCAGCATTGATTTCTGCGGGTGTCAGTGCTGCAGCGCTCACCAGTCGCTCTAAGTGCAGCCGGTTTTCCTTCGTTAAGGCTGAGTTTGTTGTGTCGGACAGTCTTGGGGATTTCATAAAGTAATTTTTAGATGCACATATCGGTATAGCACGCAGTTGCGTTGCCAAATATCGCGCTCAAGTCAGATTTTTCCTGCCGATGTGGGTTCTGTATTGTCTCACCGGATGGCGATCGCATCCACAATTAAAACTTAAAATTTCTCCACAAAAATTATTGAATACTTAACCAAACTTGTTTTCTTTGAGCTGGTTACATGGAAAAAAGTTGGGCATTTCGCAAACAAATTTTTTCGCCAATTCCCTCTCCAGCCATTTATCTGAGGTTCGTCACATAAGCTTTGTAAAGCAAGTATTAAGGAATTTGTTAATCTGAAAAGTCGCATGACTAAATTCCTTAATATGAACAAATTTGACAGTAGTTATAATTACCTAGCGAACTACTTAGCGCAGCGAAAACCAGCAATAATTTGCCGCACGCCCGGATAGTACCAATTCCGAAATGTCGATCGCAGTGCTTGCGGAAAAGTCGCCCAACTCCCCCCTTTCAAAACCCGGTGTTCTCCATCAAAATAAACTTGAGAATAGCCCCTGTAAGGATAACTTTCAAATCCCGGATAGGCGTCAAAGGTTGAAGCAGTCCACTCCCAAACATTGCCCAACATATCGCAGCAGCCGATCGCACTTGCTCCTTTGGGAAAGGCATCAACTGGCGAGGTATTGGCAATATTATTGCCGTGATTGCACAGGCTGCCGTTTGGCGGTTCTTCTCCCCAAGGATAGATGCGATATGTTTGATTTGTGGCATTCCAACTCGCAGCTTTTTCCCATTCGGCTTCCGATGGCAAACGCTTGCCAACAAAGTTGCAGTAAGCTTCGGCTTCGTACCAACTCACGCCGCAGACTGGATGGTTGTTGAAAGCTGGATTTTCGGACCAATAAAGCGGTTGAGAGACGGCTTCGCCTTGCAGCCATTTCCAGCCGTCCGCTGACCACCAATCAGGGTTTTGATAGCCGCCGGATTCCATGAAATCTCGGTATTGACGGCAAGTGACGGGATAGCGATCGATCGAGTATGCTTCTAAATAACACAGGTGGCGCGATCGCTCGTTATCCAAAGCCTCAGCAGCATCGCTTCCCATGTAAAATTCTCCGCCTGGAATTTCAATCGCCTGGGACTCCGTAATTTGTAATTGGTAATCTGCAATTGGTAATCGGTAATTGGAAATTAATCTTCCTTCCTCATTCCCTCTTCCTTCTTCCTTCTTCTTTTGCATTTGCAACACGAAAGCAACTGTTTCGCAGTGCTGGCTTTCGTGCTGAATAATAAACCGCCAGAGACGTTCTTGCTCGTCGATCGGCGCTACTTCCAAATAATCTAACACCTTTTTTCTCACCGCGTCCAGATATAATTCAACTTCAGGTAACGTCGGCAAAAAAACCCGTTGTTTTTTCGGCAAAATATCAGCAGCAAACAGTTGGTGATACTCAGGAAAGACTGGCTTCAACCCCGCACACCGCTGCAAAAGCCACAAATCCTCAGTATAAGCAATGTGACCTAAGTGCCAGCCAACTGGACTGAAATCAGGATGAGCTTGGCGGCAAAAAGTATCGTAGTCGATGTCTGTAAATAGCTTGAAAGTGCCGCGGCGACACTGCTGCAAATCGCGATAAATTGCCTCTCTACAAGATTGGATAGAATTGGATATCACGGTCTACTCCGGTACTGATAATGCTCTGGACTGGGCACTCGTGCCAATTGCCTGCAAATAAAGGTTCAGAAGCAATGATGACAGAATCCGGGAAATTTAAATCGTCCCGCAGCCAATAGAGGGAAGGAGGGGTTTTTTGGGAAGCAAAGCGAGAGGCAACAAGCTGGTGTCCGTCACTGATAATGATATTAGCTGAAAATTCTACTTGGTGAAAGTTTGCTAGCTCTGCCACAGTTTTCAGCGTGTTTTGCAAAGCAGCTTCTAGAGTCACATTGGCGGCTGTCAATTCATTGACAAACAAACCGAAGATATGCTCTGAATCTGTAGTGCCGTTAATTGATTGATAAATGGTATCGCTAAGCCGATCGCGAATTGGTCTGTAAAGAGTTTGCCGAAAATTCTTCACGAAGCCGTTGTGTACGAACAGCAGGCGATCGTTCTGAAACGGCTGACAGTTGCTCAAATCTACAGCTTGTCCTGAAGTTGCACTGCGAACGTATCCGATCGCGCATCCAGATTCAACGTATCGACTGATACTCGGAAGGTTAATGTCGCTCCAAATTGGCTGTACATTTTTATATGTAAACGGATCAGTATCTAAGTGCGGGTGATACCAACCAAGACCAAAACCGTCAGCATTGAGTACGCCAGAAGTCATTTCGCGGGGCTCGTAACTCTGCACAATTAGGGAATGTTCCGGCTTGTACAGAATAGCATCGAGTAAAATCGGCTCCCCGAGGTAGCCAAGCAAACGGCACATAAAATTTTTGCAGCAATGTGATTAGCATTGTAAGTCATTAGCCGAAAAATTGCCCGATCGCCCATCTTCAGTGCTGGAAGGTTTTTTGTAGCCCGCTGCCAGCATCGCAGTACAAACGATACAGTTAAGGTAGAACCCCTGCAACACAAGGAGACTCTTGAATGTTCTTCGACGAACTCATCCCAATGGCGAAAGAATTGATCGAACAGCCGATCGCCTTCGCGGGCGGATTTTTATCTGGCCTGCTTCGACTCAACCTTCACGAAGATCCCGTTAAAAGCTGGATCGACGAGCAAGCTGGTTCAACTTCCTACACTACTCCCCCAGCCGAACCCACCAACGGTAAAAGCACGGGGCCTCAGTCAATCTCGATCGACTAAGGAAAAGCAGTAACACCCTCCCAACGCCAAACTGATTACAGTTATGGCGTGGGCTTCCAAACTTCACAGTTTGGCTTTTCGCGTTTTTCCCTTACGGGATTTCCCCACTTGGCTAGACTTAATTTCTCAGTGCCCGCTAGAAAGTCTGCACAGACACTTTCGATTCCCGTATAGCCTTTCTCAGATAGATAAAGTACAATAACAGCAGTGTGTAAACCAGTTCCAAATATCTTGCTTAGAAAGTTGACCTTAGAAAGTTGACGGAATGCAAACTCTATTGCCTTTCCTAATTATTAATAATTTGTTGTGCAAATAAAAATGAAAATATATTTAAGTTTTGACCATCAATTCTCAGGTTTGTGATAAATCGGACAAAGGGGGCGAGAAGTATATTAGTTTCGCCCTTTTTATTGATTACTTTCTTTACTTGTTTTGTCTATTTTTATGACCATTCTCCCTCACTACCCAAGCATTTTTCCCTAGTTATGGTAGGTTTGAGGAGCATAATAGCCTCAAATATAATTGTATCCTTTTACGTATTAAACTAACTTATATTATAACTTTATTTATTGTTAGATAAAGTCGTTGTGAAAAATATTTTCACAGGTTCGTTCGTTTTATTTTTACCCATTGAAGTTTTTCTTGAGATAGTTAAGACTGGTGTTTAGACTAAGCAGCATAAATTGACTCAGCTATGGCTGAGTTACTAAAAGAAAATATGGAAGAGGAAAAA